>NZ_JBJPHU010000028.1:0-72699 GCF_052939515.1 Phormidesmis sp. 146-33 | reverse complement strand
ATCCCTCATCCCTCATCCCTCATCCCTCATCCCTCATCCCTCATCCCTCACCCCTTCTTCTTTCCTCCCTCATCCCTCAAAGTAGTAGATATTTGTAACCAATTCCCCAATACATATAAAAATCACTTCTAAGATCAAGAGAATCGGACTGTGCGAATTCCCCATGCGAATTTTAGTTGTTGAGGATGACGAACAAATTCTTCAGGTGCTGACCACGATTTTGACTCGTCAAAACTATGCAGTTGAAACCGCGATCGATGGGCAAGCTGGCTGGAATTTGATCGAAACGTTTGACTATGACCTGATTCTCCTGGATGTGCAACTGCCAAAACTTGATGGGATTAGCCTCTGTCGGCAGATGCGATCGCGAGGATTGTCAATGCCGATTTTGTTGCTGACGGCTCAAGATAACAGTCACGACAAAGCGATCGGGCTGGATGCGGGAGCGGATGACTATGTGGTAAAACCCTTTGATGCCGAGGAGTTGGTGGCGCGAATTCGGGCGCTGTTGCGTCGAGGAAGCACCGTTTCTCAGCCTGTGTTGGAATGGGATCAGTTGCGGCTTGACCCGATCAGTTGTGAAGTCAGGTATCAAACAAAATTGCTGACGCTCACGCCCAAAGAATACGCAATGCTGGAACTATTTTTACGCAATAGTCGGCGGGTTTTTAGCTGCGGCATGATTCTCGAACATCTCTGGGCCTATGACGAAATGCCCGGAGAAGAGGCGGTCAGGACTCACATTAAAGGACTGCGACAAAAGCTAAAAAGTGTAGGCGCAACCGGGGATTTGATCGAAACCGTGTATGGAATTGGCTATCGACTGAAACCCCTGAACGAACAAAAAAACGAAGCGGCAGCAGAATCTATTCGACAGCAAACGATCGAGAAGATTGCAGGCGTGTGGCAGCGATTTCAGGGGCGAGTTGAGCAACAGGTTTCGCGTCTAGGAAAGGCAGCAGAGGCCGCACTTCAAAGCCGTCTGAGCCAAGAGGAGCGATCGCAGGCAAAACAAGATGCTCATTCTCTGGCGGGTGCTTTAGGCATGTTTGGCATTCCAGAAGGATCGACGTTAGCGCGGCAGATAGAGACCTGTCTGGATGGCGACTTGAGCGTGCTAGAGCAGGCGACGAATTTGCAGACCTGGGTGTGGGCACTCCGTCAAGAAATCGCAGCGTTTTCGACTCCCTCCTCGACCTCCTCTTCGACACTACAGCCATTGGTTTTGGTGATCGATCGCGATCAAGATCTAACCGAACGCCTAATTCAAGATGCTGTAAATTGGGAATTGAGAACTGCGATCGCGCCTGATCTGACGCTGGCTAAAAAAATTCTCTATCACGATCATCCCAGCGTTGTTTTATTTGATCCAACTGTGGGGAATGCCGAAGATAGTTTGAGTTTTTTGACGGAGTTGCATCGACGAAATCCTCCGGTTCCGGTTATTGTGTTTTCGGCACAAACTGATTTGAGCTATCGGTTGCAAATGGCTCGTCAGGGTCGGCAAACCTTTCTCTCTAAGCCGATTGTTGTGCCTGAAGTGTGGGCAACGGTGACGCAGGTTCTCAAACAAATTGACGCAGCAGACACCAAAATTTTAGCGGTGGATGATGATCCCAAAGTTTTGGCGGTGGTGCAATCTCTGTTAGAGCCGTGGGGCTTGAATGTAACTCCGCTCAACGATGCACGGCAGTTTTGGAAAATGCTAGAAACGGTCTCGCCTGATCTGCTGATTCTCGATATCGAAATGCCTCATGTGAGTGGGGTTGACCTATGTCAAGTCGTGCGAGATGATGCGCGCTGGAGTGAGCTACCGATCGTTTTTCTCACCGCTCATACGGACGCTGCCATCGTGAATCAAGTGTTTGCGATCGGAGCCGATGATTTTGTCAGCAAACCGATCGTGGGAGCAGAATTAGTCACGCGAGTTGTCAATCGTCTAGAACGCAAAAAAATGCTTCAGCGAATGGCAAAGATTCATAAAAGTACGTCTCAACAAGAACATCACTCACACGCTCAAGAAACCTCGATCGAGCAAACCAAACTACGCGAATTTAATCAGCACCTTCAATCAGAACTCGACGATCGTCAACGCATTCAAGCCGCTTCACAATCTCAAGCTAGACTAGCAGGCATTTTAGACATTGCGGATGATGCGATCATTGCCATTGATGCCCAGCAGCAAATCACTCTTTTTAACCAGGGAGCCGAGAAGATGTTTGGCTACAGCGCAAATGAAATCATGGGGCAACCGCTCGATCGCTTACTTCCAGTTCGGTTTGCAGAAATTCATCGGCGGCACGTTCAAGATTTTGCTCGTTCTCCTGAAGAGGCTCGACGCATGGGCGATCGTTGCGAAATTTATGGCCGTCGCAAAGATGGCGGCGATTTTCCGGCGGAGGCTTCGATCTCAAAACTCATGCTGGCGGGCGAGACGGTGTTTACGGTGATTTTGCGCGACATTACCGATCGCAAACAAATCGAGCGCATGAAAGACGAATTTGTCTCGATCGTCAGCCACGAACTGCGAACGCCGCTCACCTCCATTCACGGATCGCTAGGAATGTTGGCCAGTGGACTGCTCAAAGCCGACTCCGACGCAGGAAAGCGCTTGCTGCAAATTGCAGTAGATAGCACCGATCGCTTGGTTCGCTTGATTAATGACATTCTCGACATTGAGCGAATTGAGTCGGGCACAGTCAAAATGAATCAGCAATCCTGCAATCTAGCTGACCTAATTCACGAAGCGGTGGATGTGATACAGCCGATCGCGCTAAAAGCCAATGTCACCCTCAAAGCTTCTACGCTGAATGTAGAAATTTGGGTGGATCGCGATCGCATTGTGCAAACACTCACGAATCTTTTTAGCAATGCTATTAAATTTTCGCCTCCTCACTCTACGGTGTGGCTGACGATGACACTAAATCAGGGGGCGGTTTTGCTGCAAGTCAAAGATCAGGGACGGGGCATTCCGATCGACAAGCTGGGCTGTATTTTTGAGCGATTTCAGCAGGTCGATTCTTCAGATTCTCGCAATTGTGAGGGGACGGGATTGGGGCTGGCGATTTGTCGGAGCATTGTGCAGCAGCATGGCGGAGAAATCTGGGTTGAGAGTGTGTTGGGCGAGGGCAGCAGGTTTTCCTTCACGTTGCCTTTGCGGAAGTACGATCGACTTCAGCAGCGATCTCTTTAAGATCAAACCAGTCCATCAATCTAGGTGAGTTGAATGAAATCTTTCTGCTTATCAATCTAGACAGCCCCCCGAAAATCTTGTCTTAAAGTGCTTCAGAATAAGAGAGTTGGGGCAGAAGTTCTGGACAGTGAAGCGAAAAAACTTGATTGCATTCACATTAAACCCAGGTCTCTCTAAAAGATTTGTCGAGCAATTTAATTTTATGAAGCGAATCTTAGTCATCGATAACGAACAGTACATTCAAGAAGTCACTCAAATCTGTCTAGAGACGATCGCAGGTTGGGAGGTTTTGACGGCCAGTTCTGGCATGGAAGGCATCAAGAAAGCAGAAGCCGAACAGCCTGACGCAATTTTATTAGATGTGATGATGCCTGATATGGATGGGCTGACCACGTTTCAAAATCTTCAGAAGAATGCATTGACTCAAAAGATTCCAGTTCTCCTGTTGACGGCGAAAGTGCAATCGTCCGATCGTCAGCGCTATCTGCAACTGGGAATCAAGGCGGCGCTCGCCAAACCCTTTGAGCCATTAGAGCTGGCCAACCAAATCGCCGCTACGCTAGGCTGGAATCTCTAAGTCCTTTTTATAAACAATTGTCGATAGGAAAGACAGTTTTGAAACTGACTACCGATCGTCATCGCTCAAAGTGCATCCGTTGTAACCTGAGCAGGTTAAGAAAACACTGGTTAGAAATCGCATCTACCCTTGTGGTGGTTTAGGTGTGCAGATTGGCGATTGCTTAAGTCTAACGGTGTAGTGATACAAGGGTTGGCATCATCCCGTCCACACAGTAAGAATTTACCTGCTGAAATCTTCTCCAAACTCGGTTTTGGTGTTAGTAGACCGCTGTTTATCGGTTGAGCACGCTTGAGATCCTAACTATGGCAAATCGGCGTTGTTGAGCGATGGTCTAAATTGCCCTCCAACCCCCCCAATTCTGGAGGACTCTCTGACTTTCACTCTCAAGATTCATCTCTGGATTTAGCAATGCCAAAAACCTTGTAGGCGGCTCTAAGCTTATCTATTTTTGGTCAAGGCTATAACGTCGATCGCAGCATTCTATCTGACATTCGCACGCTAACCGTGTGACGCTGGCTTATCGAAATACAGTTCAACCGTCTTATCTCAATTGTTTAAGGGGAAAGTTAACCATGCGTAAAATTCCATCGATTTGTCTTGCTACAGTGCTCGGAGTGACGCTGGCACCCTTCTGGCTGTTACCGCTGGAGGCTCATCAACAAAAGGCCGCACCTAACAGCGTTGGAGCCATGATTCACCTCGAACCCGACGACTCACCCTACGCTGGGAAGTCCACTATGACGTGGTTTATGCTGACTCGACGCGGCGGAGCGATGATTTCTCCGGCCACCTGTGATTGTCAAGTGACTGCCTATGCAACTGGAAAGCAGGGCAGCAAACCAATTTGGATGACCGATCGCCTGCCGCTCTCAACAATAGAAATGGCAGGACATCAAAAAGGACATCGGGCAATTCGCACGAACATTACGTTTCCTAAGCCGGGTGCTTATGTAGTGGTGTTATCTGGGAAATCAAAAGATGGCAGTTTTAACCCGTTTGAGATGAAGTTTCCAATTACGGTTCGACCTTGATCGTTCACCCTAATAAGAAGGAAATTTGTATGACCAAACTACGTACACGATCGCTGCAATCTTTAGCGCTAGTTCCTGTTTTTGGAGGTGCAATGTATCTCATCTGTGTTGTGCATTGTGCATTACCTCATTAGAGCACTCCCTTTGCGGATGAGCGACATCTGATCGACACATCAGGGGCATTACCACTTTGATGTTGTCCTGAGATATGAGCCATGACTGTATCTGAATACACCGAGAAATTAATCAACGTTCCCCTTGAGAAGCAGCGAGAGCAAGTTAAACGAATCGTAGGGCAGAAGATTAATGCAGCACTTCTGTCTGCCCAAACGTTATCACCTGATGATTGCTTAGGAGAAATCAAAACTAGACTTTTGAGCATTCAAATAGAATGTCAAGCGATCGGGAAGTCTTTTATTGTGGTTGAAGAAAGAGTGACCTGTAGCCAACATCAACTCAAAGGCTACGATCGAGACAAAGCAACCTTGTTTAGAGGGCCGAGTGAAAATGCTTCGGTTGCAATCTGCGTAACAGATAAAGGATCACTGCTTCATCGCAATGGTGATTGCTGGCGAGTCTACAAAGACGCTGGAGATGTGAACGTCCTGGTTGCATAACCTTCAATATAGTGTTCTAGTAAAGTGACGTGAATTCGATGAAATCCTTCGCTGCTGTTACAAATCCGGGCAGCCCCCTAAATCCCCCACGAGTGAGGGACTTTGAGCGAAGAATAGTCTCTAATAGTCCCCCAGATTGGGGGGTTGGGGGGCAGAAGCGCTGAAGACCAAAGCGAAAAACTGCCATCGAATTCACGTTAAAGTGATATGTCTTGGGTAGGGATTAATTGGTGATTGTCAACGCCTTTTATCAACTACCCATTTTTGTTAGAACGATCGCTTTAGATCGCTTTAGAGCGTCAAGTTGTCTGCATAAACCAGTCGAGTCGCCGATCGCAATTCAAACAGCATATACTCTTCCATCACGCTCCAGAAGAAGGCCCGCAACGTTTTTTGACGCATCGCTTCTGGAATAGCGTATTCAAATGGAGAATCGCAGGGCTTGAGTTTTGCCAAATGATTTTCGCAGCCGCATTCATGTTCTAGATAGTAGCCATAGCGACTGGATACACTATCAATCAAGCGCCGAAAAGGAGACACATAGCCGCCGTGGAGAATTGCGTCAAATTTGCGGGCAACGCCAAGATCTTGTTCACTAAAACGAAACGATCGCACTTCAAACAAATCCGATCGCTGCAACGGGTTCAAAAACGTCCAATAAAAGGTAGCAGGCACGTCATATCCAAGTTCATCAAACAAATCGCTGACAATCTGCACCAGGGCTAGTCGCTCTTCTTGCTGCACGTTACTCGCCAATAACTCATTGCGAATCTGCTGCAAATCGGGATAGTTTTCTGGAAGAAACGCTGCTCCAAAGTGACAAACGGCTTCCCAGGCTAAGAGCCGATTGCCTTCAAGGTAGGCATCTTTGAGAGATGAGGTGTCGGGACGCTCTGCAAATAGAAAATGCCCCTGTTGATTTTTGGCTAAGAAGACCTGCGCCAGTGCAGTGTAAACCGTCGGTTCAGTCATCCAGTTGCCTGATTGAATGCGCTGCCAGCTTTTTGGCATGGACTCGATCGCAATCGCAGGTTCACCATTAATTGTAGTCAAACTCGAATTCGCTGGCATCGTTGATAGCTGCATCTGTGTTTTTTCCTTTGAGTGAATACCTCTGCAAGTATATCGGAGGAACTCATTTTTAACTGAAGCGACCGTCGTCAGCGATTTACTTTGTTGGTTGAGAACTGCCAGCGATCGACGCTCAGATTTTCGCCCATCGTCACCACTGCCCCTACAAATCCTTCGCCTGGTGCCAGTTCTTTGAGTTGCCAATTGTGAATCGCTCCGTCTGGGACTTGAATTAAATGGGCTGAATTGGTTAATGAAATTTCTAACCCCTTGAGCTTTGACAATCCTTCTCCTGTCGCTTTTAGGTAGGCTTCTTTGCATGTCCAGTGACGAAAGAAAGCAGTGGGTCGCTGTTGAGGGGGTAGAGCAGAAATCGAATGATGTTCATTAACACAAAAGAAGCGCTGAGTTAGAGATTGTAGATCAGAAACGATGCGAATTTGTTCTAGATCAATCCCAACTGGACGATCGCAAATTGCATAAAGCGCCAACCCTTGAGAATGAGCCAAATTGAAGTGCAAGTGATGATCTATCAGGGTTGGTTTGCCTTGTTGACCATAAGTAAATTGCAAGGATTTTGGGTCAGTTTGCAAATAGAGCGAAAGCAGCGATCGTAAGATTCCTCGACCTGCAATAAAGCGACTCCGATGTTGAGCAAACCGAAAGCGATCGGCGCGATCGTGTTCATCCGACGACAATAGTTTCAACCAATCTTCAAGTTGCTGTGAGTCATCCAAATCAGCCCGCCAAACATGCACTGATTGCACAGGACACTTCACCTCACCCACCGGAAGACCCCATATTTTTTCATCCCTCATCCCTCATTCCTCATCGCAAAGCGACCCCCAGTTCTCCCTCATCCCTTTGCCCCTACAGGTTGCTGACTCATCGCTTCTGTTGTTTGTTCAATGGTTGGGGGACGCAGTGCGAGATAAGCGATCGGCCCAAACAACGGCACCAACGAAACTGCCCAAAAGATTCTTTGATCAGTGAGTCCTCGTCGCGCCATGTCATCTCCAAGCAGCGTCGGAAATAGTAGGCACAACAAACAAAAATCTAGACTCATCACATGAATAAATCGACTGGTTTTCCATTGTTGAATAAAGTCGCTCCAATTGCCTTGAGTTACGCCATAGGTGAAGAGCGCGATCGCGCCCAATCCAATCAATGCGCCTGTCAAGCGAGAATCCATAATCTTAAGAAACCAATTCTTTTGTCCTGAAAAAGTGGGACTAGGCTGACGCAAAAATAAGTAAGGCAACAGCGCAAACGCCCCTACGCCGAAGGATGCAGACCCAAAAAACCAGGCGGGAATCTTTTGCCCTCGACCATCTAAAAACAAGACACAACTATAAATCAGCGGCCAGACACCCATAATATTAAACAGTCCGACAATCAAAGGATTGATGCCCTCAACCTGTCCCGTGGAAAGATTTTTGATTAAGTCGATCGTATCGGGTTGGTCAGGCGGAGCCAACAAAAAGGCATAGCTGACAAATCCAATCCAAAGTAGGACGAGCGCAACTTTTCTGAGCATGACAATCGTGGATAGTAGAGAGTGATCATATTTTAGAGGCGTATGGCAGAAGAGACATGTTGTGTGGTGTTGGTGACGGCTTCATCTCGGCAAGAGGGGGAGACGATCGCTCAGTCTTTGGTCGAAACTCGATTAGCGGCTTGTGTGACGTTGCTTCCGGTGCAGTCGGTTTATCGGTGGCAGGGCGAGATTCATAAAGATGAGGAATGGCAATTGTTGATCAAGTCCGATCGCAGTCGATTTGCAGAACTGGAAGCTAAAGTTCGAGAACTCCATTCGTATGAGGTGCCAGAGATTATTGCGGTGCCGATCGTGGCAGGGTCTAGTCACTATTTGCAGTGGATTTCGGAGCAAGTCAATGGGAATTCGTGATGCAGTTGAGAGCGATTTGGCCGCGATCGTTGCCATCTACAATTCCACGGTTTCTACTCGAATTGTCACGGCTGATGTTGAGCCTGTCACCCTTGAGAGTCGTCTTGCCTGGTTTGCGTCTCACACTCCGAACGATCGACCACTCTGGGTTATGGAAATGGATAGCGCGATCGCGGGATGGTTAGGCTTCCAATCGTTTTACGGTAGACCTGCTTATCAGGGAACGGTGGAGTTGAGCTTATACGTCTCCCCTGATTTTCGGCGGCGGGGAATTGGGCGATCGTTGTTGGAGCGGGCGATCGAAGCTAGTCCGTCTCTCCAGATCACGACGCTGTTGGGCTTCATCTTTGCAGGCAATCAACCCAGTCTCAAACTCTTTGAGCAATATGGCTTTGAGCAGTGGGGCTATTTGCCTGGAGTTGCCAAATTTGAGACGAGCGAACAGGATTTAGTGATCGTCGGCAAAAGAGTAAAGACAGACGTTTAATTGGGTCTGAATTCGATGAGTTTTTTGCTTTGTTGATCAGATCAGATCTTCTGCCCCCTAAATCTCCCATTCTGGAGAACTTTGAACTTGTTTCTGAAATCTCGATCGAAGTTCTCAAATGTCTCTATGGAGTCTACGATCGTAACCGTAAGGATCGGGAATTAAATAACACTGATATTTGTAGAATGCAGGATGTGTTGAGCGAATCTTGTTGACGGTGAAATCAGGCGGTTGGTCTGAGCGATCGCCATTCTTCCGTAAATCCCGCAGGAAAATCGCATCGGACGTAGAGCAAATTCAATAAACGAGATGGAATTCTGTATATTCCGCAGGAAGAATCAAATGCGATGCAGAGCGAATCAAATGCGACGGGAAGCAAACTCAATTGGCGCACCGGAATGATTGATAAGTCGTAAGAGAGTTTGAATATCCGAGGCGAACTGAAGTATCTTCCGCCGGGCAAATCGAATTCGACTCAGAAAACATTAGATTTCTCAGTATTCCTGGTGATTAAAATTTGCCTCCTGATTCTTCCTTTTCAACAGATCTACGGCAACTAACAAAAAGATCGGCTCTTCGTTCTTCCTTTCAATAAAACGAATCAACCCTACCTGTTTTAACGTGAATTCGATAGAGTTTTTTCGCTTCGGTATTTAACGCTTCTGCCCCCCAACCCCCCAAATCTGGGGGACTTTCGGACAGGATTTCTTGCTCAAAGTCCCCCAAACTTGGGGGATTTAGGGGGCTGCCTGGAGTGATCGCTACAGCGAGGAATTTCATCGAATTCACGTTGTTTTAAAGGGGGCTAGGGGGGATCTCCAGACGATTTGATACTGTTCAAACATCCTCCAAACCTACCCTCTTTAAAAGTTATGAAATAGCCGACGATCGCTCCCGTTGTTGTTGCAAAAAATCGACGAGCCACTCTTTGATGTGATAAGTCGCGCGACAATCATCTTCGTTGTAGACCAAGATTGAATTTAAGAACGAACGATCGCCCGTCGCTAACCATTGTGCATACCAATAAATCGATTGGGCCCCATTAGCGCTAGAATCTCGCCAGTCAAACCCCAGCCAGCGAGCAATATGTTTGAGCGCATAGCTTTCGACAGGCAGCGTTACGGATTTGGTAATACGATCGTGCAAATCTATAAAGCGAGGAAGTAGCGGCTGAATGCGGTCGATCGGCGTTTCATAAAGCTCGGCGAGTCGTCCCATCGTCTGCACTTCATAGGGGCAAAAATGAAAAATGGGCGCAGTTGGATACACCCACATCAAATCGATTAATTCTTGCCAAATTTTGAATTCGTCTTCAGGTTTCTCAGCGAGTAGGGAATGGAAAACTTCGGTCTTTTTCTGTCGATCGACGACCAAAATTCCATGTAGATAAATTAAATTCAGCGACGGTTCAGCTTCGATATCAAAATACAGTTCTACATCCGCCGTCGGAATCTCCTGAGCAGCCCGTTTACCATTGAGAAACCGATGACCATTGGTACTTTCGGGTTGGTCAGCGTTACTTTCTCCCGGCAACGCGCAATTTTGCACAAATGACTGAGCCTGACGAACTAACTTTTTCGCAGTTTCGCTCCCAAATCCGGGTAGCGGCTCCAACTGGCTCGGCTGAACGTTGGCCAACGCCTCTACAGAAGTCAGATTGAGCGCTTGAAGCTGGGCATAGCGAGGCGGAGTCACCCCAGGCAAGAGCGAAAGATGTTGGTCAGACTTGGCGATCGTATAACACTGGTTATACCAATGACACAGACTACACCGACTGCGCGAGATGAAAACTTCAGGTTCCTGCTTTTGTTGCAGCGTCGTCAGGCACTCTTGCAAAATCAATTCCATTCGTGGAATCGACTCCCACAGATCCACCTCAAACAGCCCCTTCTCACGCAACATCAGCCACGCCGTCTCAGACCAGGCTCCCTGCACCGCCGCCAAAACGCGCACATGAAACGCCACAATGATTTGATACTCTTGCTTGGGGCGCTTACTCAACTTGATTTCGGTAGGCACGTATACCCAATCGCCAAAGACCGACTCTCCGGGCTGTCTCGTTAACAAATCAGGCACGCTAATCAACGTTACGCCATTTTCTTCGCTCATCAGAACGGGCTGATAAATGCGATCGACCCCTCGCTGCATCAGTTCTAGAGTCGCATTTGCCCCGGCTGACCAATCTCTAGCGGTGTGGGTTGGCTGATGATAAGTCTGGTCTGCCAAAATTTCTCGATGGTTGGCGATGCTGTCCTGCAACAATTTTTGCAAATAGTCATTGGGAGCATCTCGCTGGGTGAGATCTCCATACAAATCGAGGTAAGCTCGACGACTACAGCGTTGATAATTGAGAAGTAGATCGGCAGTCAACAACATGCCTATAAACTAACAAGAAATCGGGCTGACTGCTGAGAGAAATTTGTCTTTTGCGTCTTGAATTTAGGAATTACTTGAGTTAGCGAAAACTAATTTGAATTCACCAACTTGAGAAAGCTGAAGATCAACGTCGTTCAGATCAGGAAATCTAGAAAGTAGAAGTCCTGAGCCACATCGCGACAAACCGTTTAAAGCAAGTTCCACCTATCGAATGGTTAACATTTCTATGACGGCTCAACTCAACCAGCATCGCCAACACTTTCCATATTTGGAGGGCAAAGGCTACTTTAACTACGGAGGACAGGGCCCCATGCCGCAGCCCGCGATCGCCGCCATTCAGCAAGCCCAAGATCATTTTCAGCAGGCGGGCCCGTTTTCTAGTGCGGTCAATTCCTGGATTGTGCAGGAGGGCAATTTGACAAGGGCGGCGATCGCTTCAGAACTGGGAGTTTCAGCGGAGTCGATCGCCTTGACCGAAGATGTCTCTGTGGGCTGCAATATCGCGCTGTGGGGCATCGATTGGCAGGCGGGCGATCATCTGTTGCTCACCGATTGCGAACATCAAGGCATCATTGCAGCGACTCAAGAACTTCAGCGCCGCTTTCAGATCGAAGTGTCGGTTTGCCCGATTATGGCGACGTTAAATCAAGGCGATCCGGTGGCGGTGATGGCTCAACACTTGCGCCCCAACACTCGTCTCGTCGTACTCAGTCACATTCTATGGAACACGGGACAGGTCTTGCCCTTGAGTGAAATTGTCGCGATTTGTCGATCGCACTCACTTAACCAACCAATCAGAATTTTGGTGGACGCGGCTCAATCGGTAGGCATGTTGCCGTTAAATCTGACCGAATCAGGAGTCGATTTTTACGCATTTACGGGGCACAAATGGTGGTGCGGAGCGGCCGGACTGGGCGGATTGTATGTCAGACCCGATGCGCGTGACAGTTTGCATCCCACCTTTATTGGCTGGCGCAGCATTACGATCGACGCTCACAATCAGCCTACCGGATGGCAACCCGACAGCCGCCGTTACGAAATTGCCACTTCTGCGATTCCGCTCTATGCCGGACTGAGAGCCGCGATCGCCTTTCATCACACGATCGGCACCGCCGAGGAGCGATATGGCATGATTTGCGATCGCAGTGCTTATCTTTGGCAGCGATTGACGCAACTTTCTAATGTCACCTGTCTGCGATCGACTCCGCCGCAATCTGGGCTAGTCTCCTTTCAGTTAGCGAATGGAGAACACGTTCGTCTGGTGCAATTTTTAGAGAGCAAACACTTTTTTCTACGAGTCTTGCTTGATCCCAATTGTGTTCGAGCTTGCGTTCACTATTTCACCACTGAGACAGAAATCGATGCGTTGGTGGGTGCGATCGCGGCGTTCTAGAAAGTGTTTGAAGTCACCGCGCAAAAATTATTCAGAGGTCTGGCTTCAGATGCGTTTGCTTGCCTTGCCATCCTCGATCGAGGCTTCAAGTTCTGCGGGTGTGACGAGGAGTTGTTAAGCTGTGTAAAGCAATCTTTTCCAAAAAAGGCGATCGTTTCCCATGCTGACTGAAGCACGCACCGCTCAACCAGATGAGCCGTTCCACAAAACTTATGAGCTTGCGGCGGGTGGTAGTGACCCCGATCGCTTTGACTGTAAAGAAGCCTGGTATCCCGTTCACTATGTCGCTGACCTTGATCAGACCAAGCCAACTAAATTTACGCTGTTGGGTCAAGATTTAGTGATCTGGTGGGATCGAGACGCATCTTGTTGGCGATCGTTTGAGGATCAGTGTCCCCATCGTCTCGCGCCGCTTTCAGAAGGTCGCATTGCCGCTGATGGACTGCTGGAATGTCCGTATCATGGGTGGGCGTTTCGGGGAGATGGTGGGTGCGATCGCATTCCTCAACAGCCCGAAGGGAGTCTGGCGCATCAGTCAAAACGGGCCTGCGTCACTTCAATGCCCACGGCCGAGCGTCAAGGCTTGCTGTTTGTCTACCCCGGTCAACCAGAGAATGCGCCCCAGGTCAAGATTCCGATCATCGACGCGATCGAAGAAACGCCCGATGAATGGGTTTGTCTCAATACCTTTCGCGATTTGCCCTATGATGCGCTGACGCTGCTCGAAAATGTGCTGGATTCGAGTCATGTGCCGTTTACGCATCACAAATCGGTGGGGAATCGATCGACCGCCTCCCCCGTCGAATTGGATGTTTTGGAGTCGGGTAAACAAGGATTCAAGGGATTTTGGGCAGACGGGCCGCGCAAAGGCACACTGGGACAGCAACACAGCCTATTTATTGCTCCTTCGCTGATGTGGCACGATTTGACCTCCAAGCAGTTTGGCAGAACGATGACCGTTGTTTACGCAACCCCGATTCGCAAAGGGGAATGTCGCGTGTTTGCCCGATTTCCCTTCAAATTCTCTTCCAAGGTGCCTGCCTTTTTCATCAAGCTGACTCCCCGCTGGTACTCTCATCTCAGCAACAACGACATTTTGGAAGACGATCAGATTTTTCTGCACTATCAAGAACGCTATCTAGCAGCAAAAGGCGGCGGCCTCAATTTCTCAAAGGCCTTTTATTTGCCGACTCGTGCCGATTCTTTTGTGTCAGAGTTTCGCAAATGGGTCAATCAATTTCAGTCCGATCCGTTTCCTGAAGTGGCGTTGTCGGCTCCAATTTCGGATGAGAAGCTGCTCGATCGCTACCATTCCCACACTCAACACTGCGCCAGTTGCCGGAATGCGCTGGCCAATATCCAAAAAATTCGATTCAGCGTGGCCATTTTTGGAGCCATTTCCTGGGCGATTCTTTCCATTCTCGCCCTCAATCAACAAGTGCCCATTCTCGCTATCCCCGTTCCTCTAATCGCAGGAGCCATCTGGCTGGGATTGGGCAAATTAGAGCGGCGATTTTACGAAGGCCGAAGAACCCCGCCCAGAAACCTCCCCGAAAAACAATAGGATTCCAAAGTTCCCGATTCACCCCTCATCTTGCCGCCGATCCCTTCGAGTTACCCGCAAGGGATCGCATGGATGGAGCCGGAAAAAGCGCCTGAAATCCTGCTTGTCGTTCTGCGGGAGGCTCTGGAGCTTCGTCCCACAAACTTTCGTAGTAAAAGAAAGCCACCCCCAACCCGCGCTCTTGAGCCACTCGGACTTGAGACTGAATCTGAGCGATCGACACCTGGTTGTTTCTCAAACCCGCCATGATGCCGATGCCCGTCGCGATTTTTTGCTGGACTTCTTGAATCTCTGGGCGGACAAGCTGCTCATAAAAACTTTGCAGATCAGAGCGATAAACCTGCATTACCAACTCGTCTACCAATCCTTGTCTGACCCAATTGAGCCAATCCTGTAGCTGCAATCGATAAGCAAAATCATAGTAGTTGGGCGAAACTGAGATAATGGCGTTGGGCCTTCTGGCTTTGACCGCATTCTTAAGCTGAGACATAAAAGCGGTAATTTTGTCGGCTCTCCACTTGACCCACGCGGCATCACCAGGATTTGAGGGCGGCGCTTTCTTGGTCTCCTTGGTATAGAGCGCAACGGTATAGTCATCGTAGCCAAACTCACGCGGCAAACTCATATGATCGTCAAACTGAATGCCATCGACATCATATTGAGAAACGATTTCGATCACGAGGTCGCTAATAAATTGTTGAACGTCGGGGCGAAACGGATTTAACCAAACGACTTCACCCGCACCGCTAATCGAAGTTTGGCTACCGTCACGCTTTTGGGTCAGCCAGTCTGAATGATTGATCACCAATTCTGAAGTCGGAGGAGCCATAAACCCAAACTCAAACCAGGGAATGGCAAGTAACCCTTGACGATGAGCCTGCGTGACCACATCTGCAATAATATCGTGACCGTCAGAACCCTGGTAAACAAAGGGCTGAATCTCTGCTCGTCTTGCCACTGCGCTAGGATACATCACATAGCCAGAGTTCCAAACGACAGGATAAACGGTGTTGAAATTTAAGCGCTGTAGTTGACCGATCGCTGCTTGCAGTTTGGTGCGATCTTTGAGGATGTCCATGTCATTGAGCGTCATCCAAACCCCGCGAATTTCTGGGCGAGTTTCTTGGACGATGCCGGGATTACCCAGCGCGATCGAGGTGAAGATCGATCCCAAAAATAAAACAGGCAGCAGAAATCGAACGAATCGTCGCCAACCTCGATAGAGATGTCCATTCATAAGCGCGAAAGATTGAGAGAGCCAACTGCACCGATCGTCTATTTTTTGCACACAAATTCACTAGCACTACAGTCTACAGGTATTGATGCTCCCTAATCGAAGTTTGATCATTCCGGGAATGCAACTCTTTATCAAGTGCAATCAAAACCTGAAGCCAGCGAAATCCTTGACGTAGAAAATAATAATCAGTGCCCGAATCATCAACGTATGAGTCAGCCAGGTATTTCAATCACTTCGCGAAACGATCGCAATCATCCGGAAGATTAAATTCTCTGATTCACCAGTTTGTTCAGTTTGCTTTAGAAGACTGCTTTAGAAATCGACTCCTCGCTTGAGATCAATCCCCTTTTCTGCATAGTGTTTGTGGCAAACCATTTCTGAATGAACCGTTGCCAGATCGAAGTAAGCAGGCGGATTTTTGCAGCGTCCGGTGATAATGATTTCGGTGTCGCGAGGCTTCCGTAAGAGGGCCTGCACGATCGGTTCTTGAGGCAATAATTCTAGATCAACGGTCGGATTCAATTCATCTAGAATGATCGTTTTGTATAAGCCGGACGCGATCGCCGCTCGTGCAATTTCCCAGGCCCGCTCCGCTTCGACGTAATCTAACTCTTGCTGCTGACCTCGCCACACGATCGCATCTCGCCCCGATCGCTGATGGTCAACCAGATTAGGATAAATTTGCCGAAGGGCATCGATCGCCGCATCTTCGGTATAGCCCGCCCCCCCTTTGAGCCACTGCATGATCAAAACTCGGTGCGATTTGTCCTGTCCGATGCCTTTGCCGATCGCTTGCAGCGCTTTACCAAGGGCGCTGGTGGATTTGCCTTTTCCGGCCCCAGCGTAAATCTCGATTCCGGCGATGCCCTGTTCTTGGGCGATCGGGTGATACATCGGGCGCATTTCAGAATGCAGATCGGCGATATCGATCAATCCCTGGGGGGCCCCTCGTCCGGTGGCAATGATTTCCATGTGTTCGGGCTTGCGTTTGAGCGTGCTGACCACTTCATCGACGGGCAACAGTCCCAGGTCTAGCACCGGATTCAGTTCGTCCATGACCACGACAGAATAGAGTCCCGACGCGATCGCACCCTTGGCGACATCCCATCCCCGTTGCGCTTCTTGGCGATCGAACTTGGTGATTTCGTCTGCTCCAAAAAATTCGGCTCGTCCCGTTCGCACTTGGTCAATCAGATGAGGAAAGCCGCGCTGAAGGGCTTGGATCGCTGCATCTTCGTCATACGTGCGCCCCGGCCCTTTGAGAAATCGCAGCAACAGCACACGGGTTTGCGAGAAATTGTGAATGCCCAGCCCGATCGACCGCAGCACCACACCCAACGCCGCCTGAGACTTGCCCTTGCCAGCGCCATCATAGACGTGAATCTGACCGACCATCCGCTCCGATCGTGTCTGAGCCGTCCGAATGCCAATTCCCGTTCTGGCCATAACCTTGATTCCTGCCGTGCTGTTTCATTTTAGCGGAGTGACCCACTCAAGATAGCAGGTAAAGGGACGATCGACGCTAGATGTAGTAGCCAAGATCGTCAAGCGCCCAAACGAATGCTAGATTTATGGACTCAGATAAACGGGCGATCGAACTTTTGAGGTCAGCTTTCAAAATGAGCCGGGGCGATCGATTCCGTCTCAAAATCCCCCGCCAAACTTCCCGCTCAAATCGCGCCCGGCCACGTAAAATCTTTGTCATAACGGCTTTGTTGTCTCTTCTACGCGCCCCATGCCTTTATTTGATGTCTTGCCCCTGCGAATGATCATTTATCAGCTTCTATTTTTGGTGATGGCGATCGCGGTCGAATCACTGGTTCTACAAAGACGCTTGGGAATTGGTCGCAAAACGAGCATTCAATATGCTGCAACAGTCAACCTGTTATCTACAGTCGTCGGCTGGATGATTTTCTTTACAGTCGAACCCTGGCTGCCAGAAAACTTGCGATCGCAACTGATCAGCTATATCTTTTTTGACTCGCTCACCAATCCGCCCGTCCTGATCGGGCTAGCATTTGTTAGTTTTATCAGCACCTTTTTGCTCAAGCTAGAAGGGATCAACCTGCTGGAATTGCTGCTAGGGATCAAAAAAGATTCTGAAACCGAAGCCAAACAAGCGGCTAAATTTCAGGGTCAACGCGCCCGTCGAGCCAGCTTTGCGGTCGTTCCTAGTCGCGCTCTGGCAGTTTTGTGGGCAAACGCCTTTAGCTTTAGTGCCATTACCCTGATCATCGCTATCCGCCTCTTTTTTGAACAGCCGATTTAGACCGTTGTTTTTGCTGTATTCTCTACTTCCTTCGATCGAAGCGCTATGGGTTTATTTTCTATGAGAGAAGTTTTTAAGCAAGTTCGCGATCGAATGAACCCGCCCCAAGCCGCGTGCTGGCAGACCTTCATCTTGTTGAGCCTGTTCTCTGTGGTCGTCGCCGGGTTGACCTCCTCTCCGGTGCAAAACGTAATTGCCTCGTTGGGGTGGGTGTTTTTGATTGCGGGAGTCTGGTGGTTTACCTACGATCCGGCCGTCAAGAAAAAGCTCACCGTCAACACGCTGTTTCTCGGCCCGTGGATCACAGGCGCACTCGTCTCGATCTGGCTATTTGGCAGTCTGCAAGGAAGACCCACCGCGGCCTCTTATATTAGTTGGCCAGTCATCTCCTCGATAATCTGGTCGATCCGGCGGTTTATCAAGACTGACCCAGTGACCATTACACCGACCTATACGGCTCCGGCCCCGGCGGCTCGGCAAGAAATTGTGCTGGTGCTGCTGAGTAATCTGATTATTAGCTGCTGGTTTCAGTTTTACTTTTTGATGCAAGACTGGCTCAACAATTACCCTAGCCTCCGGGCAGATGACTTTAGCCGTAGTGCTTTTGTGTTTGAAGTGCAGCCCCAAAACAACATGGGATCGCGGGGAATTGAAGTGTTAGACACCGCCGAAAAAGTTTTGAAACTGCGTCTAGAAGGAAAGCCCTGGCCAGAAGTCGAGCGCTGGCTTAAAGATCTCGATCAGGAGATGCCTGCTTTTTCTGCGGATGTCCAACAACAATTGCCGCGAGTCACCGAAAACGACCTATGGGATATTCGAGGTCGAGTCACGTCTGATCAGTACACACTAGAGCTTCAAGCAGTTTGGGGAGGGCCAACGGCTCGATCGGGCGGTTACTCGGTCACCAAATCTTGTCAAATCACTCAAAGCCGCAAGATCGGCCCGCCTGCTCAGTTTGACTTCAGATCTCCTGCCCCGCCTGCGGTGTCTGCTCCAGTGACGCGATCGGTGGGAGTCGTCAACTGTGGTGCGCCCAATGTGCCAGAGCGGAGACGACGATCGCGCTAAAAGAAAGTCTAAGGAGATTGAAATTCAAATTCTATAACAGCCATGATGGAAGCGTATCTACAAGTCAGCGAAGTGATCGATTGGAAAGCGTCTGCAATCTTGGAGCTTGCTCAAAAACTGGCATTCAGACAACACACTTCGGAGGCGATCGCCGCCGCTTGTTTTGAGTGGGTTCGAGATGAGATTCGTCACAGCTACGACTATCAGATGAATCCGATTACCTGCCGCGCTTCGGATGTCCTGCAATACAAAACGGGATATTGCTTTGCCAAAAGTCATTTGTTAGCAGCGTTGTTGCGAGCCAACGGCATTCCGACTGGATTTTGCTATCAGCGATTGAGCATTGACGACAAGGGCGCACCCTACAGTTTGCATGGGTTTAATGCAGTCTATCTGTCTGACTGGGGTTGGTATCGCGTGGATGCTAGAGGCAATCGATCGGGAGTCAACGCTCAATTTACTCCCCCGTATGAAAGGCTGGCGTTTCAGATGCAATTGTCTGAGGAAGCAGATTTTCCAGCCATTCTCTCAGAGCCACTGCAAACCGTTGTAGAAGCGCTGCAAACTTACAAAACATGGGATGAAATGCTGGCCCATCCTCCAGACGTTTCCTTAGAGAGTGCAGAGAGTTTGGGTTTGAGGCAATCTGGACGATTGCGTTGCTGAATCAGGGAATGAATTGCCCCAAAGCGGCGGGAAGCCCAAGGTTCAAAGTTCCCCAATTTTGGGGGATTTAGGGGGCGAAAAGATGGACACTTCCCACAGATTCATCCCTCCAATCAGCAACGCCTGGACGACAAACAAAACAGGAATTTTTGTCTGAAAGTTTCCCAGAAGTTGGCAGCTTGGGGGGCAGAAGTACCAAGCAACGACGCGAAAAACCTGTGTTGAATTGACGGTAAAAAAGAGGATTAGGGAAGATGGCACATCGAGCGGGCAGTGTGGGAAGTACGATCGGACGCACCTGGACGATCGCCACCAATGTATTTCGAGAAGTGATTCGCGATCGAGTTCTTTATCTGGTGGGATTGTATGCGCTGGCGATGGTATTGGCAAATCGGCTCTTACCCGAAATCTCGGCTGCAACTGAGAAAAAGATTCTGCTAGATCTGGGACTGGCCGCCATGAATCTGCTAGGACTCGTGATCGCCGTCTTTGTCGGAACGGGACTCGTCAACAAAGAAATCGAGAAGCGTACCGTCTTTGTGCTGATTGCCAAACCCGTCAGCCGGACAGAATTTATCATCGGCAAGCATTTGGGATTGACGGCGGTGTTAGCCGTTTTGATTGGGGCGATGACCGCGATCGCGCTCACCCTTTTTCACTTTGCTCAGGTGCCTCATTCGCTGCGAGACATTGTGATTTCATCGGGCTTTTTGCTTTTGCAGCTTTCTCTCATTACGGCAGTGGCGATCGGTTTTGGGGTGTTTACGAGTTCTCTTTTGGCGGTGTTGTTTACCTTCGCCGTTTATTTAATGGGCAATCTTAGCCGCGATCTGGTCGCCTTCGGCAAGTTGGCCAAAAATCCCTCGATCGAAGCGGCCACACGAGGACTCTATTTAGTTCTTCCTGATTTAGCGCGTCTCGATCTCAAAAATCAAGCGGTCTACAATCTGATTCCTAGCCCCGAAATTTTACTGATTAATGTGGGCTACGGATTGCTCTACATCGGACTGGTGCTGGCGATCGCGTCTCTAATCTTTTCAGTGCGAGAATTCTAGTCTAGCCTCTCCTTTATTCTTCACCCGTTTTCGTGAGTTTTTGACGAAGCAAATCCGCTAAGAACGTTGCGATCTCCGTAGATTTGGGTAGGATAATCAACAAGAACCGTAAACCCTTGGCGGCTGCGGTCTCTACTGAGTCATCAGGCTGTCCGATCTCAATCTGCTTTATGCATTTGCATTTATCCGCTTTTCAGGAGACTGGCGGCGCGACTTCTCTATCGGGAGCTTTCGCCCAATCTGAGGGGCTGCCCTCTGTCGCAGAACTTTGGGTTGAGCGTTGTCTGAGTCACCTTCACTCCCGTCTCAATGAGTGTTTTGATGCGGTGATGCCATCGTCGTCAAGAGGCTCGCTCTCTTTGAGTTACCCGCAAGGGGTCGCGCCTCAGCTACTCCAAACCTTAGTCGATCACCTGGGTCAAGCTCTCAATGGTGAAATGGTGGCGATCGTAGAGCCAATTCTCACCCAGAGCGACCCGCTATTGTTTCAAGTCCAGTATCGAGCCTCGGTCTCATTGTCTCAGCCCGGTTCGACTTCTGAGCTTGCTGAGCTTGGTTTTGAGTACCCGATCGCGCAGTCTACTTTAACTCAATGGCAAACTCAAAATTGGCAAAGTGCTTGGCCGATGGGTGAGTCGTTTAAAACAGGTGGGCTGATTGCGCTTGCGTCGTCTTCTCAATTTGCTCGGTCTGACGGGCTGTATGAGCAACTGCGATCGACACTGGTAAAGCGGGCGATCGCGCAGACGATACAGGTCATTCATCGATCGCGACAAGTTGAGCAACTTCAACAGCACAATCATCAGCTACAGGCGCAAACGCAAGAACTGACGCAAGCCAATCGTCTCAAAAGTGAGTTTTTGGCTAACACCAGTCACGAAATTCGCACGCCGTTAAGCTCGATTTTGGGGTTTACTCATCTGCTGCGCGAACAGGGCTACAATCCCGGTAACGTACGCCATCAAGAATATCTCAGAATTATTCTCAGCAGCGGTCAGCATCTGTTGGCACTGATCAATGACATTCTCGACCTTTCTAAAATTGAAGCCAACCAGCTAGATCTGCAATGCGAAACGGTGGACGTTTTGAGCGTCTGTCAGATAGCGCTTAAGCTGGTTAAAGAAAAAGCCAACGATCGCGGTTTGACGCTCAAATTAGACGTGACGGATGAGGTGAAGACGATCGAGGTCGATCCGCTCCGACTCAAACAAATGCTGTTTAATCTGCTGTCCAATGCTCTGAAGTTTACTGCAAAAGGCACCGTTGGCTTAGAGGTAAACGTCGTTGCAAAAGCGCTAAACTTCACCGTCTGGGATACAGGAACAGGCATTTCTGAAGCACAACAGCAGCTTTTATTTCGCCCCTACACCCAACTGACGAATGCCGTTCAAGGCGAAGGAACTGGACTGGGATTGGCGCTAACCCAAAAGCTGGCAGAGTTGCACGGCGGCAAAGTTGAGGTGAAATCACAGTTAGGACAAGGCTCGCGGTTTACGATCGTTCTTCCGGTCGTCGCAGATGGAGGAAATTCTAAAAGTCAGCCCATCCCTCAAGGAGACACTCCCGTTTCGCCTGTCCTCAATGCTCAAAATCCGACTCCCCAATTTTTTACGCCACCTGCCAACAAGCGAGGATCTGCGATTCGGGCGCACAACGTTTTGTTGGTTGAGGATAACCTTCACAATGCTCGATTGCTGATTGCTTACCTGTGCAAATTGGGCTATGAGGTCACCTGGGCCAAAGATAGTAGTGAAATGTGGCAGTCGCTCACTCAGTCACTTCCGGCGCTGATTTTAATGGACATTCACCTCCCCGGAGCAGATGGTTTAGAGTTGACGCGACAACTTCAGACTCACGCCGACTACCGATCGATTCCCGTCATCGTGCAAACCGCGATGGCGATGAAGGGCGATCGAGAACGCTGTCTGGCATCCGGAGCCGTCGATTACATCTCAAAGCCGATCGACCTCAAAAATTTGGCTAACCTCGTCGCAAAGTACAGCCGCACGGACAGTCAAGAACAGGGGTCAACCGACTCAAAAAATAAAGTGTAGGGTGGAATAGTCAAGAGGTTTGAGTTGAAACGACTCCTCACTCCTCACCCCTCACTTCTCACGTCCCCCATGCAAAAACTCGATCGACTCAAAGCCCTGTTTGCCGAAATGGAGAATGCGTTAATTGCTTACTCTGGTGGCATTGACAGTACGCTCGTGGCCAAAATTGCTTTTGATGTGTTGGGCGATCGTGCCCTGGCTGTGACTGCCGAATCTCCGTCTCTATTACCCGAAGATCTGGAGGATGCCCAAATCCAGGCGGCCGAAATTGGCATTGCTCACAAGGTCGTTCAGACTCACGAAATGGACAATCCCAACTACAGCAGCAATCCGGTTAACCGATGCTACTTCTGTAAAAGTGAACTGCACGATACCTTAAAGCCGTTGGCGACGCAGTGGGGCTACCCTTATGTCGTGGATGGTGTGAATGCGGACGATCTGCACGACTATCGACCGGGAATCCAGGCGGCCAAAGAACGGGGAGCGCGATCGCCCTTAGCTGAAATCGGAGTTACCAAGGCTGAAGTTCGCGAAATCTCCAAGTATCTCGGTTTGCCCTGGTGGGATAAGCCTGCTCAACCCTGTTTGAGTTCTCGGTTTCCGTATGGTGAAGCGATTACGATCGCCAAACTTCAGCGAGTCGGACGGGCGGAAACTTATCTGCGAAAGTTGGGCTGGCGAGATTTGAGAGTGCGATCGGAAGGCGATACGGCCCGAATTGAAGTGTTGCCCGATCGGGTCAAAGAATTCGTAATTGAAACCGATTTACCAACGCTCGTTTCTGCCTTTCAATCTTACGGTTTTCTCTATGTAACGCTAGATCTAGAAGGCTACCGAAGCGGCAAACTCAATCAAGTTCTGCAATTTGCGTCCGCCAATTCAAAAGCGTAACTTAAGATAAAAAGCACTGGAGGTTTGCAAAATGGTAAATCCGTTACCTGTTTTAACGACTGTTCCAACTGATACCTGGGTAGAAGCAGACTGGGAAGGCTTCTTGACGTTTGCTGATGACCCAACTTTAGTCAGTGGCAGATTTTACTATGACCAAGGCTATATGAGGATTGAAATGGCTGCATTGGGTTCTTCTCACTGTCAAGACAACTCAATTGTCGCCACTGTCGTTCTAATGTTTGGAACCATTAAAAATATTCCTTTCAAAGAACTGATAAACGGTAGCTTTCGTAAGGTAGGAACACAAGAGGCTCAACCTGATGTTGCGTATTACATTGGTGAGTTTTTAAGATTTCCGCCTCGAAACAATTCACCCATTAATCTAGATGAGCTACCTCCTCCCACGCTGGTTATTGAGGTCGCTGCATCTTCTCTTCAAGATGACAAGGGGCGCAAGAAAAAGCTTTACCAGCGCATGGGCGTTCAAGAATATTGGGTTGTTGATGTGAAGGCCAGTCAAATTTTAGCGTTTACTTTATCTGCAAATGAAAGTGTTCCAATTCGAGTTTCTCAAGTGTTGCCGGGGTTGGAGATGGCGATCGTAGAAGAAGCGTTAAGACGATCGCAAACTGAAGATAATGGAACTATTGGTCGTTGGTTATTAAGGTCGTTTAGCCGGTAAACCTACAAACAAGCTTCGACTAAAGGTTGACCTGTGAGGCTAAAGGGACGGACTTCGGTGATTTTGACTTTGACGAGTTTGCCCTTGAGTTGGTGAACGTCGCCTGCAAAGAAAGTGAGCCGATTGCCGCGAGTCCGACCCATGACTTGAGTGGGATCTTTGAGGTTTTGATCTTCGACCAGAATCTCCTCAATGCGATCGCCATACCGTTGAGACCGTTCTTCTGCCTTGACGTTGACCAATCGATTCAGACGTTGCAAGCGATCGCTTTTCACTTCCTCACTCAACTGGTTGTCCCAAACAGCGGCAGGCGTACCCGGACGAGGCGAATAAGCTGCCGTGTTCACCAAATCGAAGCCAATATCATCCACCAGTTTCAGCGTGTTCTCAAATTGAGCTTCTGTCTCACCGGGGAAGCCGACGATCGCATCCGCACTGATCGACGCATCCGGCATGTAGGCGCGAATCGTGTCAATAATTCGCCGATATTTTTCTTGAGTGTAGCCGCGTGACATTGCCTTGAGCAGATCATTATCGCCCGACTGAAACGGGATGTGAAAATGTTCGCAAACCTTGGGCAACTCCGCACAGGCGCGAATCAGCCGTTCGGTGAAGTAGCGAGGATGGCTGGTTGCAAAGCGAATCCGCTCAACCCCAGAGACATCATGGACAAAGTAAAGCAGATCGGTCAACGTGTGTTTGTGCCGACCTTCGGGCGTGGCTCCAGGCAAATCGCGGCCGTATGCGTCAATGTTTTGTCCGAGCAGCGTGATTTCCTTAAAGCCTTGTCGTCCTAATTCTTCCATTTCAGCTCGAATCGCTTCGGGAGTGCGAGATTGCTCAACGCCGCGCACATTGGGCACGACACAATAAGTACAGCGTTCGTTACAGCCATAAATGACATTCACCCAGGCGGTCACACTGCTGTCTCGTCTCGGTTTTGTAATGTCTTCGACAATGTGAATCGCTTCGGTTGCGACAACCTGATTGCCACTAAAAACCTGTTCGAGCAGATCTTCTAGTCGATTGGCATGTTGGGGGCCCATGACGAGATCGAGTTCGGGCACCCGACGCAGGAGCGCTTCGCCTTCTTGTTGAGCAACACAGCCCGCAACCACGATCGTCAATTCTGGGTTTTTTTGTTTGCGCGCCGCCTGTCTGCCCAGGTAAGAATAAACCTTCTGTTCGGCGTTGTCTCGAATCGTGCAGGTGTTGTAGAGAATCAAATCTGCATCATTGGCTTCGTCTGCCCACTCAAAGCCCATCGTTTCCAGAATGCCAGCCATGCGTTCAGAGTCGGCTTTGTTCATCTGACAGCCGAAAGTGGTGATGTGGTAGCGGCGAGATTGAGCAGTCATGAGGTGTCACTTGTTGCGAGGAGCCAGCTATCTATTGTAGATCGCCCTTTCACGGTTCTTCCAGGTTCCATCCAGGCTTCTGAAATAATCGACAGATCCATTCGCTACAGACGGGAAAGCGATCGCAGGATAATCTGTAAGGCTGCTTGACTTTTGGAGCGATCGCTGCGTGCCCCTCCCTGACTCCATACCGCGATCAGGCATTCTTTACAAAACTTAAGAACTTATTTTGGTCAAAAGCTGCCTCTATAGATACAAAACGATACAAAAACTAAATTTTAAGAGACCGTCGAAGTCATTGCCAGATGTGGATTTCAGAGAATCTAAAGAAAAAATGAGTTAAGCACTCTTAACAAACTCTCTTAAAACGTTTTGATTAATTTTAGAAAAAACCTTCTAATATTCGCCGCAAGCCAATCAGAGAGGCAATTTCATTATTTGTTACGCTTGTCTTTACACAACTCAACAACTTGTAACAAACAATGGCTCTACCGCATTGTATAAAAAGACTCGAAGGGTAAAAACAACAGATGAAACCCATCTAAAACACTGATTTAACAAGACCTCCCGACCTCTCATATAAAAATGAAATTTTCTCAGATTTCTAAACTTCGCTTCATGAACTGGATTGTTACCTGGTGACATGAAACGACTTGTATGAAGAGCAAGAGGGCTTGGAAAATTTAAGTTGCGTTTTCTGCCCACCTGACTGGTAACGCAGTCTCCCAAATGGCTCGACGCACCTTCCCGTTTGAGCCAAACCCGAACTAAACCCAGATTATTAGGAGAAATATCCAATGCTAGACGCATTCGCTAAGGTTGTTTCACAAGCCGATGCCAAAGGTGAATTCCTCAGCAACTCCCAACTCGACGCTTTGTCGGGAATGGTGAAAGATGGCAGCAAGCGCCTGGATACCGTCAACCGCATCACCAGCAATGCTTCCACGATCGTTGCTAACGCTGCTCGCTCCCTGTTTGCCGAACAGCCCCAACTGATCGCTCCCGGTGGCAACGCTTACACCAACCGTCGGATGGCTGCTTGCCTGCGCGACATGGAAATCATCCTCCGCTACGTGACCTACGCAACCCTGGCTGGAGATGCAAGCGTTCTGGACGATCGCTGCCTCAACGGTCTGCGCGAAACCTACCAAGCTCTGGGCGTTCCCGGTGGTTCTGTGGCTGCTGGCGTTCAAAAAATGAAGGAAGCTGCGGTTGGCTTGGCAAATGACCCCAACGGTATCACCAAGGGTGACTGCTCGGCTCTGATGTCCGAAGTTTCTAGCTACTTCGATCGCGCTGCGGCTGCGGTTGCTTAATCGAGCGGCTAACAAGCTAACCGCTAACTTTTCTCTATAACAACACCACATCTTTTAGGGAGATATTTGACGATGAAGACCCCCATTACCGAAGCGATCGCATCTGCGGATACCCAAGGTCGTTTTCTGAGCAACACCGAACTGCAAGCCGTCAACGGTCGCTTTGAGCGCGCTGCTGCCAGCATGGAAGCTGCTCGTGCTTTGACCAACAACGCTCAAAAACTGATCGACGGCGCGGCTCAAGCAGTGTACTCCAAGTTCCCCTACACCACCCAGATGCAGGGCGCAAACTTTGCAGCGACTCCCGAAGGCAAAGCAAAGTGCTCTCGTGACATCGGCTACTACCTCCGCATGGTCACCTACTGCCTGGTTGCAGGTGGCACCGGCCCGATGGATGAGTACCTGGTTGCTGGCTTAGATGAAATCAACCGCACCTTCGACCTGTCTCCTAGCTGGTATGTTGAAGCGCTGAAGAACATCAAGTCCAGCCACGGTCTGAGCGGTCAAGCTGCTAACGAAGCAAACACCTACATCGACTATGCGATCAACGCCCTAAGCTAATCGCGCGTCTTGCCCGGAAGAGTATCGCGACTTGCTGGCTCTGGTCAGCCGTTGTTTACCCTTCCGGGCATTGTTTTATCTAAACCTGGTGGCGGTTGGCGGTCGGCAACTAGCGATTTGCTTTTTTTGCGCGATCGACTAACGGCTGACAGCAAATAAAACCGTTCATTTAGGAGAAATCATGGCTATCACAGCAGCAGCTTCGCGTTTAGGAACGTCCCCTTTTGCAGAAACGACTCGCGTCGAGTTGCGGAGTCCCTGGACAAAAGAAGATATTGAAAACGTCAGTCGTGCCGTTTATCGTCAGGTGTTGGGCAACGACTACATCATGAAGTCTGAGCGCTTGACGAGTGCAGAATCGCTTTTACGCGATGGCAAAATCACCGTTAGAGAGTTCGTGCGATTGGTCGCCAAGTCTGAGCTATATAAAAACAAGTTTCTCTACGGCAACTTTCAGACCAGAGTCATCGAACTCAACCACAAACATTTGCTGGGTCGTGCCCCCTTTGAAGAATCTGAAGTGGTGCGTCATCTAGATATCTACGAGACTCAGGGGTTTGACGCTGAAATCGACTCTTATCTGGACTCAGAAGAATATCAAGCCAGCTTTGGTGACAATGTGGTTCCCTTCTACAGAGGGTTCCAGTTTGAGACGGGAGCCAGAACGATCGGCTTTACCAATCTGTTTCGTCTCTATCGGGGCTACGCCAACAGCGATCGCTCTCAAGCTGAGGGCAATCGGTCTCGTCTGGCGCAAGGTCTAGCGCAGAACGTTGCTACCACGATTCGGCAGCCTTCTAGCACCGATGGCGGCTGGTCACACTACAGTCCTTCTAGCGACTCGGCTCCGAGCAAATGTTTGGGCGGCTCCTACGGAGAGAGCGGCCGCATTTATCGAGTCGAAGTAGCTGGCGTTCGGGGTAAAGGCTTCCCCAGTGTTCGTCGCAGCAGCACTGCGTTCTTGGTGCCCTACGAGCAGCTTTCACAAAAGATGCAGCAGATCCAACGCACGGGCGCAAAGATCGTGAGCATCACGACTGCTTAAGAAAGAATGAGGGATGAGGGATGAGTTAGCGAGGATTTCAGAAACTTTGTAGGATGAGCGGTTGCTTATTGTGCGGTTTTTGAGGGTGCTCACAGCGTCTTTCATCTCTTATCCCTGTTCTGACAAGTTTGTTTTCAACTATCACAGGAGATCTTAAGAATGCTTGGTCAAACCGCCGTTGGTAGCGCTGCCAATACGCCTTCTGGTAGCCGGATGTTTCGTTATGAAGTTGTGGGCTTGCGCCAAAATGACCAGACTGATTTACAAAACTATGACATTCGTCGCAGTGGGAGTATTTTTATTACGGTGCCCTACAGCCGTATGAATGAAGAGATGCAGCGGATCACTCGTATGGGTGGCAAAATCGTCAACATTGAGCCGATGACTTCTGAAGAAGGCTAACTCGATCGCAGGCTGAAACGGCTTTTATGGGTCGTTTTCAACCAGACGATTTTATTGAATCTAGCGTTTCTCTGAGTTTCAGCCTCTAGACAAAAGCGATTCTCTTTCCCATTCGTTGTTCTTGTTTATCCCTATGTCTCTCCCATTACTCAAAGTAACTCCCAAGACTCAAAACCAGCGTGTCGATGGATATGATGTTTTGGATGAAGATGATCCCCAGGCGTATCGATTGAGGGATGCCACCAGCGTTGCCGAAATTGATGAATTGATCTGGGCAGCCTATCGTCAAATCTTTGGCGAACACCTGATTCTCGAAAGCTATCGTCAAACCTTTTTGGAGTCTCAACTTCGCAATCGGATGATTTCGGTTGCAGACTTTATTCGCGGGTTGGGTAAGTCTGATGTCTACCGCGAACTGGTTTGGGATACTAACTCTAATTATCGAGTTGTAGATCTCACCTGCAAACGCTTTTTGGGACGGGCCAGCTATGGGCAAGATGAGCAGATCGCGCAGTCGATCGTCATCGCCACCAAAGGACTCCACGGATTTATTGACGCGATCGTCGATGGTGCAGAATATCGTCAGGCGTTTGGAGATGACATCGTACCTTATCAGCGTCGTCGTCTCGAAGGTCGTCCCTTTAACTTGACCAATCCCCGCTACAGTGATTTTTGGCGCGGACGCTTGCTCGAACGAGAGTTGGCAACGGGTTCTTACTATCGAGTGCGGACTTACAACGCGGCCGATCTCGATAAGCAGGTGATTCGTCAAGCTATTCCGTTTGCGTTCTTAAATATGGCCCAATCCATTTTGACACCACATCAAGATTCTCAGCGTCACGTTGCGAGAGCGACTTCGAGTGCAGTCAAGGTGCCTGATATGAGCCGTGAAGTGCAGCAAACAGGCAAGCCAACTGTAAAAAGAGTGGCCGTCTCGTTGCCCTATCGCTATATCCCTGGCAATCCCAAGGTCTAAATGATGATTGGCGAATGGGATCGGTTGATTCCTCTCGCTTCATTCTTCACCCCTCATTCTTGATTCACTCCTATGTCAATTCCTTTACTTGAGTACCAACCCTCTTCTCAAAATCAGCGCGTGGCTGGCTATGAGGTGCCGGGTGAAGATACGCCTTACCTCTATCGTCTCGAAGACTGCGCTGATCTGACGGACATTGAGCAGTTGATCTGGGCTGCTTATCGTCAGGTATTTAGTGAACATGTGATTCTCAAGAGCAGCCGTCAGGTAAATTTGGAATCACAACTGCGAAATCGGACGATCACCGTTCGAGATTTTGTGCGGGGTTTGGCTAAGTCAGACACCTACCGCAGACTGGTGGTAGAGACGAATTCTAACTACCGCATTGTCGAACTGACGTTGAAGCGGCTACTGGGTCGCGCTTCTTATAATAAAGAGGAAGAGCTGGCCTGGTCGATCAAAATCGCCACGCTGGGCTGGGATACGTTCATCGATACGCTGCTCGACAGTGAAGAGTACGATCGCACCTTTGGCGACAATACTGTTCCTTATCAACGTCGTCGGTTTAAAGATCGGCCGTTTAACCTCGTGACCCCTCGCTATGGCAACTACTGGCGCGATAAGTTAGAAACTGAGCGCTACAAGTGGGGCGCTGTGGCCAACTTTATGGATATGGCACGATCGATTAAGATCAAACCCGCCGAGTTTACTCCAGTGAAAACGGACAACATCCAAATTCCTGACATGACTCGTGAAACGGTCGCCAGTGGCACGGCCGCCTCAATCAGCAGTTCTTCGAGTTTCCCATTGCGGTAGTTCTGCATTCTCACAAACAAGATCTTGCAGACAAGACGCGGGATAATAGTTTCATCATGGATTTCACGATCGTTTCCTAAATCGAAAATCCAGCCTCATCTAACCACTACAAGAGGGATACTGGAATGGCATTGCCATTATTAGAGTACAAACCAACGACTCAAAATCATCGGGTGAGTAGTTTTGGAACTGCCGACCAGAACGAAGACACGCCCTATATCTATCGCATCGAAGACGTGAGCGACGCTAGTGAAGTGGAAGCCCTAATCTGGGCAGGCTACCGTCAGGTCTTTAGCGAACATGAAACGCTGAGATTTAACCGTCAAATTGCCTCAGAATCTCGGTTGAGAAATGGTGCCATTACGGTGCGTGATTTCATTCGTGAATTGGCAAAGTCTGAGCGGTTTTATAGCACCGTCGTCTCGGTCAACAACAACTATCGTCTGGTGCAAATTTGCCTCAAGCGGTTTTTGGGACGCGATTCTTACAACAAAGCTGAAGAGATCGCCTGGTCGATCGTCATTGGCACCAAAGGGTTTGGCGGTTTTGTAGACGCGCTGCTCGACAGTGAAGAGTACACCCTGGCGTTTGGGGACAATACCGTTCCTTATCAGCGTAAGCGGATGGAGGCTCGTCCCTTTAATCTGGTCACCCCTCGCTATGGTGAAGACTTCCAGGAAACAGCGGGTACGGTCAAGAACGACTGGCGCTTTACGATCGAGAAGTACTACACCAAGAAGTATCAAGATCGCAAGCTGGCCGAAGGCGACCCTCGCAGATACTCCGACATGGCCGCCTCGATCGCGCCCAAGGTCAACTATGCTCAAAAGCTCACGGCTTCGGGCATTGACTATATGAGTAAGGTGCCTTCGAGAGGAAAGCGTTAAAGAAGGGATGAGGGATGAGGGATGAGGGATGAGTTAGCTTAAAACTCAAAACTTAGAACTCAAAGCTTAGAACTCACAATCTAGAACTCGTGACTGGGTTTGATGGTCGGTTATGTTGCGGTGGTTGAAGGTGTTTTACTTTTGGCGATCGCTGGATAATCGGCTATCAGGCCCAGTGCTTGTTTTAAATTCAGTCCGATCGTCTTCGATTCGCTAAATCCCCCATTCTGGGGGACTTTGAGATCAAAAAAATTCTGGAATTGCAAAACGGGTTCGAGCTTCAAAGTCCCCCAAATTTGGGGGATTTAGGGGGCTGCAACCCATTAAAACGAAGCCAAAATCAACTGACCAAGCATATTTAGAGAATTTCAGGTTAATAAACTCGCGTTCCTTAGTGAAGTTCTTTCGTTGCGTTGTTTGAATCTTTTGCCCCAAGCTGCCAGTTTTGGGGGACTTTTAGTTCTGGCTTAAAGTCTTCCATCTAGGGGAGATTCAGGAAGCAAGGGGGCGAAGTCGCTTGGCAATAAACGATCTTATTTAATTCACGATCCTAACTTCAATTAATGAGATTCTTTGCTCAGGCTCATCAAATTACACAGCTTATAAACGGCTCTGGCGGCGACGTTGCCATCCCATTCTTGATTACCGACTTCTACCACATCAAAGCCAATAATTTCTCGCCCACTTCGCACCACTTCTCGAAATAGACAAATAGTTTGCTCTAGCTCCAAGCCGCCGGGGACAGGCGTTCCAGTGTTGGGACAAAGCTTGGGATCGAGTCCGTCAATATCAAAACTAATGTAAACCTGCTGAGGCAATTGAGCGACGATTTGTTGACAAAGATCTAACCAGGAAACCCCGGCATACAGCTTCTCTTTTAGCATCGGATCAAAGTAGGTAGAGACACGATCGCCCGACTGTTGAATTAACTCAATCTCATCGTGACAGACATCACGAATTCCCACCTGGACAAGTTTTGAGATTTGCGGCAGTTGCAGCGCATTAAACATGATCGAGGCGTGAGAAAACTGGAAGCCTTCGTAAGCGTCGCGCAGGTCAGCATGAGCATCAATGTGCAAAATGCCAAAGTCTGAATAGCGATCGCTCAACGCCCGAAAATAGCCCAAAGGAACACTGTGATCGCCGCCAATCACGACCACTTTTTTACCCAACTTCATCGCCGCTTGCGCCTGATCAAAGAGCCACTGGTTAACCGCTTCACATTCTCGGTTAATTGTTTGCAACACTTGGGACAGATCTGCATCGTCTGCCACTTGTTTGCCTTGCTCCAGATGCTCAATAATTCGCATCGCATCCTGTCTGAGCGCGTCGCTTTTTTGCTGAATCGACTGCGAAATCTCTGTCATAAAGATCCCTTGTTTCCAGCCGCTGGGATGATCAAAGTCAAAGATATCTAACTGACGAGACGCATCCAAAATCGTCTGAGGAGCGCCGGCCGTTCCAGCGCGATAAGAAACGGTGACTTCCCAGGGAACGCCAATCACAATAATATTGGCCGATTCGTAGTCAAAAGGCAGCCCCAATAGATTGCCATTATCAACGCCGATGTCGTTTGGGTTAAAAGTTTGCAGAATTTGTGCGGTTGCCATTGTGCAGTGAGAAAGAGAGAGAACAATCTCTTCGAGTTACCCGCAAGGGGTCGCTCACTTCAGTCTAGATCACGAGCCTAAATCCTGCTCAACCTAATCCGAAGCTCCCGTTCAGGATTGTGTTGCAAAAGCCATTTTAGACGTATTCATCACAAAATCCTCACACGATTGATTTTGCATAATCGCCGTTGAGCAAAAGCTATTCGCTGCTACGTATCGACTAACACTGCCAAGTGTAGTTTGATGGGTGTCTATTGCATCTCTTCTGCCCATCACAATTAAATCAGCGCCCCATTGATGAGCCAGTTCACAGATTTTTTGGCCCGGATCTCCGAGTGGTTGAGCAATATCAGCAGATACGCCCGCAGCATTGGCAGCTCTGTAGAGCGATCGCAGTTCTTCTAAGTCACTCTTTTGACAGCGTTGCCATTCCAGATTATTTTCTTCGACGTGGCTGATATCGTTTGCTTGGACATGGTTAGAGTGACGACCTTCCAGTGGCAAAACGTGTAGCAGCAGTAATCTTGCGTTTGTGGTTTTTGCCAGTACGATCGCCGCGTTAATCAACGACTCATTACGTTGGGGATTGTCTAATGCGACTAAGATTCGTTCAAACATCTGTCATCTCCATGATATTTTTGACGCGATAGTTTTGAATTGAATAAACTGACGTAAATTTGACAAGTTTTTTCGCTGCGATGTTCAGGTCTTTTGCCCCTCAAGCTGCTAATTCTGGAGAACTTAAACAGGTCAACCTTGTAACACAGCCTTGTCTTGCCGAATTTCAGACTCAATTGGGACAGGTTTCTGCACGGTCAAAACTGAACAAGGGGCATGATGAAGCACATAATTGCTGACACTGCCCAAGAAAAATTCACCCAGTCCGCTGCGACCTCGACGGCCCACCATAATCAAGTCAGCTCCCCAATTTCGAGACGCTTCACAAATCACACGACCCGGATCGCCAAGGCTCTGAGTAAATTCGGCTTTGACTCCCGCGCGGATGGCTTCTTCGGTTAGCGATCGCAGCAATTCTACGCCCTCTTGTTCTAACTTTTTCCACTGGTCGAGACACGCCTGCATCGTTGACTGATGAATGCCAGGGTAAACACCAGCGATACCGGGATACGCAATTCCAGGATACGCTTCGTCAAACGGAGAGAGAACGTGTAACAACATCAAAGCCGCATCATTGGATTTTGCAAGGGCGATCGCTTCTTCAAAAATCTGGCGATCAAATTCAGATTGAGCAACCGCAACCAACAATTTGTGAAACATTGCGTCCACCTCATTGAGTAAACTCATCCTCGTTATACAAAAACAATTTGAGAAACTTGTGAGGAACGGGCACTTGCAAAAAATAGCTATTTGCGAATCTCACGTAGAAAAATCTTCTGAATTTGTAGCGAATCATACTAATAATTGCAAACTCAGGCTGAAACTCATTTTTTATCGTCCCGCTTTTGTGTCACGATCGCTAAACGTCATTAAGTGCGATGTCTTTCAAGGTCTGCTGCACTGAGATCAAATGGCGCGATTAGACCCGATGCAGCGCAGATTCCATCTGTTCCCTGCGTTTCCTGTGAGATTGTCCGCTTATTTTTGAGAAGTGCTTCATGAAAAAAACCTTCGTCCTCGATACGAATGTCCTGCTTCACGACCCCAGTGCAATTTTGCGATTCGAGGATAACGATGTAGTATTGCCGATCACGATTATCGAAGAGTTAGACCGCTTCAAAAAACAACCCGAAGTGACGGGACGAAACGCTCGCCAAGCCTCCCGCACCCTCGACGAACTCCGCCAAAAAGGGCATCTCACTAAAGGTATTTCTCTCGACAATGGCGGCTCGATTCAAGTAGCGCTGTGCCATCGAGAAACGCTTCAAGAATTGCCGCCTGAGCTAGAAGGCGATCGGGCTGACAATGCCATTTTGGCCGTCGCGTTAGAACTGATGCGCCAGTGTGAATGTCCTGTCGTCATGGTCAGCAAAGACATTAATTTACGCATCAAAGCCGACGCATTAGGACTGATTGCCGAAGACTACAAAACCGACAAAGTGGATGTCGATGATCTCTACACAGGTATCACAGAAGTCGTGGTTGAAGGCGAAGACATCGATCGCCTCTTTCAACAGGGTGCGATCGGGCTGACTCAACCGTTTTTTCCTAATCAGGCGTTGACGCTAATCGATGCGGCTCGACCGAACCATACCGCTTTAGCGACGGTCGAGGGAAAAAGTGGCAAAGTGGTGCCGATCGCCAAGATTCCCCGCTCTGGCATTTCTCGAATTACGCCCCGCAACCGTGAACAAAATTTTGCCCTGGATCTGCTATTGCGCGACTCAGTTTCTCTGGTGACGCTGGTCGGTAAGGCTGGCACAGGGAAAACCTTGTTGGCGATCGCCGCTGGCTTACAAAAAGTTGCGGATGAGAGAATCTACAGTCGGCTGGTGATCTCTAGACCTGTGGTGCCGATGGGTAAGGACTTGGGCTATCTGCCGGGTGACATTGACGAAAAATTGAATCCCTGGATGCAGCCGCTCTACGACAATTTCGATCTGATTTTTGGCACTCAAGATCCGTCTGGCAAACCGAGCCACTGGCGACGCGGACACGAAGAACTGATCGAACGTGGACTGCTACAAATCGAGCCTCTGACTTACATTCGCGGTCGGACGATGCCCAATCAGTTTCTCATTGTCGATGAGGCGCAAAATCTGACTCCTCACGAGGTGAAAACGATTTTGACCCGCGCTGGCGAAGGGACGAAGGTAATTCTCACGGGCGACCCTGATCAGATTGACAATCCTTATGTAGACGCTGCCAGCAATGGCTTGACTTACGTGGTGGAGCGATTTAAAGAAGAAGCGATCGCAGGTCACATCACTTTATTGAAAGGAGAGCGATCGGACTTGGCCGATCGGGCCGCCATTTTGCTGTAAGCGGTGATGCAAAAAGATAGGTGACTTGAGTGTATGGAGCGATCTCTTCGAGTTACCCGCAAGGGGTCGTCGAGGCTCAGAGCTTGAAGGATAAAGTAATTTGCTCAACGTTCCGAGTTCTGAGCTTCGCTTGCTCAATACACGAATATTTATTTCTCTTGGCGACCGACTTCTCCAGATGCAGGTGACGATTTGGTCGTTGATTGTGCGATGAATGCAGGCGCGATCGTGGTTACGTCTAAGAGGATGTTTGAAAAGTATAAAAAGTTGCTTCGCTTCGCTGCTATTCCGCCCGTGATTCAAAATCACGGTCTATCAGGGAGAGTCCACTAAAGGGACTGAAGCGCTTGTCGTGATTGGTTCCAACCCGTTTAAACGGGTTTTGCTCTGCTAGCCCGGAATTGCATTCACGGGCGAGTGATGCCATGAACGACAACTTTTCAAACATCCTCTAATATTCGAGATTTTCAAAGTGCTAAAGAGTCGTTAGGGCTGCCTGTTTTGACCCCTGTACAATTTGTGAACCTGTTAGCATCAGGAGAAAAGCTATGAGCCGATTAACCTTGAGACTCCCTGAAACGTTGCATCAACAGCTTGCTCATCTCGCTGAGTGCGAAGGCGTATCGCTGAATCAGTACATTGTTTACGCATTGACTCGTCAGGCAGCGTTGGCTCATACGATTCAGGTGGTTTCTAAAGCGGATATTGAACGGCAGCAACAGGCATTTCAGTCATTAATAAAGCAGCTAGGGCAAGCTTCGTCTTCTGAGATTGAGTCTGTGTTGGCGACACGCGAACAAACTGAGCCAGAAGCAGAACTGAGTGCAGATGTCGCCGATCGCCTCCAAGAACGCATCCGAAAGCGGGCATGACCACCATCTTCCTGCAAGCCGTAATTTAGAAAATAGCGGGATGATTTGACTTGAAAGGTCGATCTCTTCGAGTTACCCGCAAGACGTGAATTCGATGAAATCTTTCGCTGCGGTTGTGAATCCAGGCAGCCCCCTAAATCCCCCACGAGTGAGGGACTTTGAACCCAAGATCTTGTCTGAAAGTCCCCCAATTTTGGGGGGTTGGGGGGCAGAAGCGCTGAAGAACGAAGCAAAAAAACCTCATCGAATTCACGTCGCAAGGGGTCGTTAAGGCTCAGAGCTTGAAGGATGGAGTAATTTGCTCAACGTTCCAGGTTCTGAGCTTCGTCTTTGGAGTTCTAAGGTCAAAGCTTCGAGTTCTGAAGTCAAATGATGGAGTTCTAAGGTCAAAGCTTCGAGTTCTGAAGTCAAATGATGGAGTTCTGAGGTCAAAGTTTCGAGTTCTGAGGTCAAAGTTTCGAGTTCTGAAGTCAAATGATAGAGTTCTGAGGTCGAAGTTTCGAGTTCTGAAGTCAAATGATGGAGTTCGGAAGTCAAAGTTTCGAGTTTTGAAGTCAAATGATGGAGTTTAAGGGTTGGGGCGTTGGCTTGAGAACTGGGTCAGTTGGGTCTGGAGGGCGGAATCTTTTGTAGAAAGCCTGATATTCCTGGTTTAGAGTCTTTAGGGTTAAGTTAGTAACCAGGGATACTGAGGAATATTGAACACCTAAACTCCGTAGCCTCGCTTGTCCCAAACCTAAATACTCGTGATGACTCCAACTGATACAGTCCGAATTGAGCAATTTATTAGCCGTTGGCAAAATTCGAGTGGCAATGAGCGCGCCAACTATCAAATGTTCTTTTCAGAACTGTGTGATGCGCTGGGAGTCGATCGCCCTGATGTAAAAGGCAGTGTAGAAGGCGATCGCTACTGTTTTGATAAGAACGTCACGATCTATCATCCCAGTGGGAAGAAGACACCGGGCTATATTGACTTCTATAAAGCGGATCATTTCTTAATTGAGGCAAAGCAGGGCAGCGATCGCTCTGGAAAGGGGACGGCAAAGCGGGGAACCACTTCTTATCTCAAGGCAATGGAAGCGGCGTTTGTGCAAGCGATCGCCTATACTCGCAATTTATCGAGCAAGCCTCCGTTTTTGTTGACCTGTGATATTGGCGATCACTTCGAGCTTTGGCTGGGGTTTGGTGGGGATTATGGGGGCTATGGGGCGCGTCAGGATGTTGGGCTGACGGATCTGCGAAAGCCAGAGATTTTTGATCTGTTTGTGGATATTTTTACTGATCCGCAGAAGCGTAATCCTGAAAAAATTGCGGCGCGGGTGACGCGAGAGGTGGCTGCTGATTTGGCGGAGTTGTCGAAGCGTCTGGAAGGGGTGCATGAGCCGCAAGAAGTTGCCGCGTTTTTGATGCGTTGTATCTTCACGATGTTTGCGGAAGACGTGGGACTGCTGAAGGAGCAGTTGTTTACGCAAGCGTTGGAGACGCGGTGGTTGCCGAATCCGACGAGTTTTTTGCCGGAGGTGGAGAGTCTCTGGCAGGCGATGAATGATGGGACGGCGTTTGGCTTTTATGGTCGGTTGTTGCGGTTTAATGGGGGGTTGTTTGCGGAGGCAACGGCGTTTGAGCTAAAGGCTGACCAGCTTCAGGTGTTGCTCACGGCGGCAAAGCGGGAATGGAAGGATGTGGAGCCTGCAATTTTTGGCACGTTGCTGGAGCGGGCGCTGGATTCGCAGGAGCGCAGTAAGTTGGGGGCGCATTATACGCCCAAGTTGAAGTTAGTAACAGTTTCAATGCTCACAAGCCTATCTTGCTCGAATTGGGATAGTATAAACGCACTGTCTAACAACAGAGTTTAAATTGTGTAAAGCACTAAAAATTATGCCGAAAGACACCACGCCCACGGGGCAGCAGTACTCTGCCTCTACTCCATTTAAGCTCAAAGGATTTCGCTATCTTATGGGCTACCACTCTCGTGTGTGCAAGTTAATTCTAAATAAAACTAACCAGCCCTACATCTATATCGATTTGAACTGTGGAGCTGGCTATCAACCTGATTACAGAAAATTTGGCGATCAAGCGCTGGGTTCACCCATCATTGCCTTACAAGAACTTAATGGACAAGGGATTGAGCCGATATGTCACTTCTGCGATTCCAGTCAAGAATCTTTAGAAATTTTAAGGAGGACAATAGAAGACTTAAAGCTAAAGTGTGAGCCTCATTACTGGTCAAGTGATAACAAAGATGCATTACTTAGCATATCTCAAGGTCTTGCCAATTCTCAGTTTCAGGGTTTGGTATATTCAGACCCTAATGGAAAACAAGACTTCCCAATTAAAGAAATTAAAGATGTTTTTCAACTTCCTCAAATGAGAAAGGTGGATCTCTTAATGAATGTAGCCACCACATATGTGAAGCGTTGGGAGTCTAATCCAAAGGCAAACTGGGAAGTTTACTCTCTAGAAGAGGTAATTACTGGACATGGGAAGGAGAAAATCTTTGTACGAAAGCCTGAAAATCCTGCTCTGAAGTGGACTTTCATCTATGCTACTAACTGGGCTAAACAAAAAGACTTGACTAAAATTCAGCTTTATAGTGTCGATGGTGATGTTGGTAAAGGAATCTTAGATCACCTATTTAATCCTAGATTTAATCCCTTGCCTGGTATTTATGATGATGGATCGGTTTCAATTCAAACTAGTTTAAATTTTGATGTGTCAAACTCCGATCTAGAAGAAAAGGGAGATGAATCATGAATAAAGTCTTACAACTTTCTCTTATTGAAGAACGAGAAAATACTCAAGTTATTCATTTAGAAGATGGACGCAAGTTGTATATCGTCCAGAGCGATACTAAAGCTCAATTCAACAGTACAAACGAGATGGTTGATTGGGCTTGGTGGACTTGGAACCCCGTCACTGGCTGTTGGCATGGGTGCCCATATTGCTATGCACGAGATATTGCCAATCGATTTTATGAAACTAAATTTGAGCCAACATTCTATCCAGGCAGACTTCGTGCACCTCAGAATATGAAGCCTATGTCACTTGAGCGAATAAAAACCGAAGCTCAAAAGAGACGAATTAAGCTTGAAGATGCTCATGTATTCGCCAAAAATGTGTTCACCTGCTCAATGGCTGATTTATTTGGCAAATGGGTTCCTGAAGAATGGATTTTTCAGGTCTTCCAAGCAGTTAAATCATCCCCAGAATGGAACTTTCTTTTTCTGACGAAGTTTCCGCAAAGATTGCAGGAAATCAATGATAAGTTAGGCGGCTTTCCAGATAACGTTTGGGTTGGCACAACCGTTGATACTCAATCAAGAGTCTCTCTCGCAGAAAAGTCATTCAAAAACATTCAAGCCAAGGTTAAATGGCTATCCATCGAACCGATGTTAGAACCATTGAATTTTGAGAGCTTGGATATGTTTGACTTGATTGCTATTGGTGGTCAAAGCCGTACTACTAAGGAGCCTGAATTTCAGCCTGAGTGGTTTTGGGTCGAGTCTTTAATGAAGCAAGCTAGAGAATCTAATACCTCTGTTTACTTTAAAGAAAACTTAAAAGCTCGTCCGAAGGAATTACCTTGGCAACACTTCTGATAGATGATCGACTCGACTCTCACCGCAAATGAGTCCAAGCCCAACATCCCGAAGTCACCATCACAGCAATGTACAACCTGCTAGAGAAGCTCCGCGCAGGACAAGAACTGACAGATAGCGATCGAGCCTTCAACCAAAAAGCCCTCGTTTCCACCCTCAAACAAATCCACGACGAACTCGACACCGCCGTTTTTGCCGCCTATGGATGGTCGATCGACCTCACCGACGATCAAATCCTCGAAAACCTCGTCACCCTCAACGCCCAACGCGCCCAAGAAGAACGCAACGGACTGATTCGCTGGTTGCGCCCAGACTATCAAGCCCCCGGTGAAACCCAAACCCAGCAACTCATCGCAGGCATCACCGAAGCCGAAACAGAAACCGCCATCGCCCCCCTCGAACAGCAAAAACTCCCCAAAGCCTTCAAAGACCAACTCGCCGCCATCCGCGATCTCCTCCGCACCCAAAGCGGCGAATGGACGATCGCCCAAATCACCGCCCAATTCAAAAACGCAACCCGCCAAAAACAAACCATTCTCACCTGTCTCGAAAGCCTCGAGGCCCTCGGAATCATCGCCAGACATCAAGAAGACGAAAGCGATCGCTGGTATCTAGCAGAACTGCAAAAAGTAAGCTAAAAACACGTGAATTCGATGAAATCTTTCGCTGCGGTTGTTAATCTAGGCAGCCCCCTAAATCCCCCACGAGTGAGGGACTTTGAACCCAAAATCTTGTCTTAAAGTCCCCCAATTTTGGGGGTTTGGGGGGCAGAAGCGCTGAAGAACGAAGCAAAAAGACTTCATCGAATTCACGTTAAAAACATCAGGGAAAATCATAATGAACAGCCCGATCATCGCAAAAGTCATCGAAGAGATGAATGATTTACCCGACGACTTACAACAAGAGGTTCTACAGTTTGTAGTAACTCTACGACAACAACATCTGCAACTCTCCGGTGATGCTTGGGATGTTCTGCAATCTCTGATCGGTACAGTCGAAGCCCCAGCCGATTGGTCAACCGAACACGATCGCTATCTCTACAGAACACCCAAACACTAACCATCCCTCAACTCAACGTCTTCACCAGTTCCTTGATCTTGCTTTCCTGACGCTCCATAATCTTGTCAGGGAAACTCAACTCAATCACAACTCGATTGCCATGCTGGTCAACCACCGACTCCACTTGCTCCACCTGAGCCAGCAACCGTTTGGGCAAAGGCTCATCAGCACTCTGACTCAACAACAACCCCACCAACGGCTGATTATTGCCCAACGCATCCAGGTCATAAATCAACCCCGTCGGCATTTCTAACTGCAAACTGCGCTGATTGATCTCGATCGCCACCGCCTCATAAAAGTGGCCCCGCCAATACAGTTGAGCATGAGCATGGATCGACTTGCGCGTCTTGAGACCACTCGGAGCCGCCTCTCGCTTGCGAAACGATCGCCCAATACTGCTGGCAATAAACCGAAACGACTCCATCGGATCATCCACCCCGTCGCGCTGTTGAGAATACCACTCGCGCACATCTGAGTAGATCACCACACTGATCGCATCCAGTTGAGAACGAGTCAGATTGATAAACTCGATCGACAACATCGACTGAGATTCATTGATCGGCACGATGCGAATAATCTGCCCCGTCACAAACGCCCTCGCCCCATAATCGCCAATCAGCTCGATCTCAACCTCATTCACCAGGTCAGACCAAGAATCTAAGATTAGCTGACATCCCGTTTCGCTGACGTTGGCCGTCGTACCTCTGAGGGTGCGATCGTCACTGTAGAGAAGGGCACTGAGTTTGCGATCGAGACGATGGGCCCGACGCAGTTGAGGCTGTTCAAAGGCGACCAAAATCGCAGACGCAATCAAAATCAGATTAAAAATACTCCAGACCAGGTTGACCAGCACGGCTTCTGAATCTTGGGGACGAAGGATCAGCCAAAAAGGAACGGCTGCGATCGCAGCGGCTACCAATACCCCTGTCATCACTAGTCCCCGCGCCGACCCCCAATCAAAGCTGCGTTTGGTCACCGAAAGTCCTTTGTCCGTAACATTAAACGAGCCTAATTTAGGATTAATCAACGCCAACAGTGTCACCAGTCCCGCATGAAACGACATCGCAAACTCGTAGATTTCGTTCCAAAACGAGAAGCGGACGTGCTTGTAGGTGATGTAGTTAGCGTAGGTCGAGATGAAAAAGTGAGGCAAGGCGTAGGCCAGCGTTTCTAGCCCCAGACCTCGGATCGGATTGATGCCAAACACCAGAAATAGAGCAGGTGCCAGCGCATACATTAGACGTGGAAATCCGTAGAAAAAGTGGGAAGTTGCGCTGAAATAGCAAATGCGTTGGGGAATGGACAGCTTTAACCTGGGATTAAATAAGGGATTTTCGAGTCGCAGAATCTGCGCCATGCCTCGCGCCCAGCGAATCTGTTGACCCACATAGGCAGAAAAGTTTTCGGGAGCCAGACCCGCCACCATGACGCGATCGTAGTACACCGATTCGTACCCCAATGAGTGCAGCCGCAAAGAGGTATGACAATCTTCGGTCACCGTCTCGACTGCGATGCCGCCCACTTCCAAGAGGTGAGATTTGCGAACGACCGCCGCCGACCCACAAAAGAAAGCCGCATTCCAAAAGTCGTTTCCTTTTTGCAGCACTTTGTAGAAAAGCTCGTTGCCGACCGGAATTTTGCCCCCAGTTTGCAGATTTCGCTCAAACGGATCAGGGTTGTAAAACCAGTGCGGAGTCTGCACTAGAGAGACTTTTGGACGGTAGAAAAATCCCACCGTTTCCATGAGAAAATTGCGAACTGGAATGTGGTCACAATCCAAAATCAGAATCAACTCGCCGCCCGTTTTTTTCAGCGCAGTGTTGATATTTCCCGCTTTGGCGTGTTCGTTGTTGTCGCGCGTCAGCATTGTGCAGCCCAGTTCGTCGCACATCTTTCTCAATGCGGCTCGTCGCGATTTGAACTTGTCAGCCCGACCATCATCGAGAATGTAGACGCGCTTTTTGTCTGCGGGATAGTCGATCGCCAGCGCCCCCAGGGTCGTTTTGCGAACAATTTCCACATCCTCGCTGTAAGTGGGAATGTAGATATCTACCGAAAACCATTGGTCAGGCGGAATATTGTCTAAATCAACGGGTTTGCGATTCTTAAGTTGCAGGGTTTGAAAGAACGCCAGCATCAGCGTCAAAATCGCATAAAGTTCTGCAATAAACAGCAAAATACTGCATGTTGCGTCCAGCCAGCCGCTCGTCAGATTAAGCGTGTAGTTGGTGCGGTAATAGAGATAGCGAAACGTCGTAATCAGACTCAGCCACACCATAAACAGATGCAAATATTGACTGGTGCTTTCTTGAGGCTGTTTTTGCTCCAGGGTCGCCACCAACCAACCGATCGCCACCAAAATAACGGCGACGATGCCCTGCTGCAAGACCGTCAGCGGCGTGATGATCAACGGCACAGACAGCACCAAAAGCACGACCATCAGCCAGATTAGCTGCGATCGTCCGACCCAACTAAGAGTGCGATCAAAAAAGTTGGGAATCAGGTCAGCCAGCCAAGCGACAAGTCGCTCACTTTTACTGCGACGCTTTGGCTCTAGATCAGAAGTTTGACTTGTCATGACGATCTATCCTGCAACACGTTTGAGATAAAGTTGGGCAACTCCGTAGAGCAACAGCGAGAGGGCGATAATGCCCGTGGGCAACAGATACCAGTGGTCTTGCAAAAAGCGACGAGCCTTGGCCAACGGATTCAAGTCTTCAACCCGGCGCGATCGTCCTTCTTGTAAAAACTGAAGCTGGTAGGCATTGGAATCAAACGGAGACAGCGTTGGCGCGTTGGCGCTAACCAAAACGGTGTCGTCCTTGAGTTGATAGAACCACAAGTCTTTGCTGAGAATGTCTTGAACTTGTTTTAGACCCGATTCGGTTTGACCGCTCAGACCTACGAGGACGCGATCGCCATTCCAGGGAGAGAGAATGCTCTTGATCACGCCGCCGTTGTCAGGCAGGGATTGGATGCGCGCCTGATCTGATTGACGAGTGAAAGCCCCAAACAGACGAAAGCCTTTCTCCGTCTCAAATATTTCTTTAATCGGGAAGCGATCGCGGGTGCCAATTCCCACGAGATTGCGCTCTTTTTTGATAGATTCTGGGAGCTTGCCAGATTCGTACACGTCGAGTTTGACCGAGTTGGCCTGGCTGAGTCGTCCCATGCGTTCGCTAAATCTCATCAACGTCATCAAGTCTGCATCATTGGGTTGGTCGGGGAGAACGATCGCCGTCTGAGACAAATCCTGGGGGGCGGTGAAAGGGTAGCCCGTCGTCAACAATTTGAGATCGGGCAGTTGGACGGAGGTCTCCCGCCGCAGATTAAAGTCGCTGTCGCTGTGAACCGTTCCCCAAAGCTGCTGGTCGCTCACCTGCCCACAATTGCCTGCTTCTTTGGGAGACAGCTTAAAGGCAACGTCGATCACCGAGTCTGACCGAATCAAATTTTCAGGCAGATTGACGTTAAACACTTCGTTCGTCGCGCCCGCATCAGAGGTAAGCTTTTTGCTGCCTACGCCCACTCCATCGATTCGCACTTCCACAGCCGAATTTTTGGGATTGACCTGAGCACTGTAGCTGTAGCGCAAATTCATCGAACTGCCGCGCAAAAAGCGATCGTCCGGTAATGCCCGAAACGCCACCTGAACGGGAGGAGCCGACGAACCCCGCACCGTCACATCCTTGAATGGCTTGTTGTCCAGCCCTTTTAGCTCACTCAATTTGAACGAATTCGCCACCGGGAGATAGCGCGACCAGGCGCGAGGATCGGGCGACGGCACATCGACAAGATCATTGACCAAAATCGACTGACCTGTGCCAATCTGACCGCTCTGAGGCTGCACCAAAAACTGAACCGCCTTGGCAACGCCCTCGGCACTGTTGCCAGACGCGATCAGAACAGGAACGCCCCCTTCTTGAGTCGTCGCCAACATCAACACGCCCACCTCTCCGGGCAGGGGCGCTTTGTTGCCGTCAAGGATCTGGTTGTTGGCAATTGGGAAAGGCAGTTTCAGCGTTTTTAGCGTTGGCTGTGATTCGGGAGTGCCGATGATCACGAGGCGATCGTTCCACGCAAATTTCTTTAAGTCTTTGACCAACTGCGTTTCGAGCGGGCGAAAATCGGCCATTCGTCCCAAATTGGTCTGAAATCGACTGGAAGCGGTCAGCCAGGATTCATCCAGTTTTGAGGGCACGAGGTAGCTGATGCGGCTGGCATCTAAGCCCAAATTGTCAAAGAAGGGAAAGGGATAGCGGCTAAAATCGAGGGCGATCGGCTGGCTCTGATAGTCAAACACCAGTTTTGAATCAGGCAGCACTTCTGACCAAAGGCTTTTGTCATCTGGGTTAGAGCAGGTCGGTGAATTTTGCTGCTGGGCGACGATCGCAATCTCGTTATAGTCCTGAAGCAGATTGATCGGAACGTTGACAACCGCTTCGCCCGTCTGAGCGTCCTTAAGGTTAAGCGGCACACTGCCCACACTCGTATCATTGACGCGCACAATCAGATTCGATTTGTTGGCCACCAGAGCCGGAGAATGCTGAAAATGCACGATCGCCTTCGCCGATTTGACCTGCCAATTTTTGGGACGAGTAAAGCCCAATCGCGCTTCTGAATACACGCCCTCTAGCCGAAATCGGTTGCCAATCACCGGACTGCGATTAAATTCTAAAACGTACTGACTGCGCGGGCCGGTATTTGCAAGCTGAGGTTCTGACGGCTTTTTCTCTGGCTGTGGGGTCGGAGCAGGGGTGGGAGCAGATTCAATCGGGGCCGATTCGGGAGCGGGAGCAGATTCAATCGGGGCAGGTTGGGGAGCAGCAGGAGCGGGTTCAGGTTGTGAAACGGGGGCTTGAGGTTGGTAGACCGGAGCGGGTTGAGCGGGTGGCAGCTTAAATTCTCGGATTAGCTGATCTTCTTGCTTTTGAACACCTTGAGCGGTGACGATCGCCGAGTGGTGTCCCTGAGCGAAGGTGATGATCAATCCGGTGATCAATCCAATGCTAGATAGCAACAATGACCGCAACACCGTCCGGGGTAGACGACGCAAATTTCGCCGGGAGTGACCTGAAAACCGATTGTTCATGGGTGAGTATCTTGGGCAGCTTTAGTAGGGGGTGAAAGGTAGGGCGCGATTGCCGTCGAGGGCAGAAGCCCAAACCAGGCGAGATTTTGCGTGTAATAGGCGGAGTCGTTGTCCCAGAAACCGTTTTGGTAGCGAGGCTTTAACTTTTTTTCGTAAATCTGCTGCGCGATCGCCGGATCGACGACCCGAAAGGCAGCGTACAGCATTCCATACTGAGAAGTCGCATCGTAGTCCACCATCGGTTTGCCCTGGAGGTCGATTTGAGCAGGAATTTTTTGCTGCGATCGCCACAGCTTTTCCATTGGTTCCAGATGTTTCTCTAGGTAGCGTTTGGCGCGTGGCTCATTAAACCACTTCCAATCGAGGGCAACCCGCCACCAGACTCGACTCGCATCAAATCCATAGCGACTGACGACCGTATTGGATTCGTCCAAAGCAACGTACTGTCCTGTTTTGGGATCTAGTGCCACCCAGTCACTCGGCAAGCCGATCGCGGAAACGGCCGCCGATCGTTCCAGCATTAGATAGCTACTTTCGACCAGACTGAGCCAATCGCGATCGGGGTCAACCTGAGCAAACAGCCGAAAGGAAGAAGGCGCGAGATAGGACGGATTGAACTTGAGCTTGCCTGCTTTTTGAAAGGCGGCGAGTGGGCCAGGCAGCAAATATCGGTCTGATCCGACGGTCACCGTGGAGTAAGTCCAGAGATCCTTTAATTTAGCCCGCGCCAAACTCAGGTATTCTGGCCGCTCCCATCGACGTGAGGCCAAAATCAGAGCGGTAATCGCATCAATGTCCGCATCACTGGCAAAGTTGCCGTCTAGAATGCCCCATCTTCCGGCGGGATCGCGCCCCCACTGCCAGGCCCAAAGCTGATCGAGTCGTCGCTTGTCGGCTGTTTGTCGCTGTAGGTTGTTTTGTGACCACTTGAGGGTTAGCGCAAAACTGTCGGGATCGTTCGCCAACACAGCCCGCAACATGGCATAGGCTTGACCTTCAGAAGTCGATCGTCCAGTCGCTTCCCAGTCAATCACTCGCCCATCGGTTTGAATAAATCGGTTACGGTAAGCCGTCCAACTTTCAGACAGGAGGGCGGAATGGTCGGGTGTAGCCGATTCTTCAACAGAAGGTCGATCAGAATTTTGGCGCATTAGCAAATCGCAGGCTGTCAAACTTCCGATCGACAGACTGACGAAAATCAGTAGCAAAAACCGCAGCATTCTGAAAATGGGCGCTCCTGGGAAATGGGGCAGTCGTGAAGTAATCTTCTGGGATCGAGGGGGGCAAGCGGGAACCGAGACAAAATAGACCACGAAAACTCAAACCAGATGCACCCAGTGTGATCGAACCTTAATAGCGCTCCCAGGGCGGTTGGAAGCCTCGCTGTCTGAGCATGTCTTCTTGCAACTGCTGAATGCGTCTGGACAAGTTGGGATCAGCGTTGCCCTGCACTTGGAGTTGCTCAAATCGTTCTAGCGCTTCTAGCGGATTGCCCTGAGCGGCGGTTAATTCGGCTAGCGATCTTTGAGCGATCAGATCATCGGGGTTTAGCTCCAAAACCTGGGAGTAGAGGCTGGCCGCCGAGTCAAACTGTCGCTGCTGAAATCGAATTCCTCCCAGAGCAGACAGCGCGTTGGTATTGTCGGGTTCAAGATTGACGATCGCCGCAAACGCATCTTCAGCGCGATCGAGGTTGCCCAAGGCCTGCTCTAGTTGGCCTTTGAGAAACAGCAGTTCGACGTTGTTGTTGCCGTTGGGGGAGGCTTTTCTGACTCTGGCGATCAGTCGATTTGCCTGGGCCCGCGCCTGATTGGGGCTTCGCACCGCCAACAGTTGAATCAGCCTCACCTGCACCGTCACATTGCTGGGATCAGCTTCGATCAGGGCGTTGTAGAGCGCTTCACGTCTGGGATTGCTGGGCAACAGTCCGACTAAGGTGTATAGCTCTTGGGGCGTTTCGGCGGGACGGGCTTGTAAAAGGCGATCGATGACAGCTTCCGCTTCTGTTTCGGTGATTTTCTTGCCCTGGTAGGCGATCGCCGCTCGTCCAAGCTGTAGCTGCTGGTCTTGGGGACTGCGAGAAATCAACTGATCGTAAAGCGTCAAAGCGTCCTCATATCGAGCCTGAGCCAACCGAATCCCTGCCAATCCTCGAATCGCGGCCGTCGTCACATCGCTGTCTCGCGAACTACTAGAAATCAGCGTTTCATAGCGTTTGGCGCTGGCTTCCAGGTTTCCCTGGCGGCGATCGAGTTCTGCCAATAGCAATTCTGGAGCCAGATCGCGCGACCCCACCGAAGTCGCCTGATAAGCCGCCAGGGCCGTCTTCGCCCCATCCAGATCGTTTCTCTCAATCAGCAATTGTGCCAATCGAAAGTTCAAAAACGGCTCATTCACACCCGCCTGAATCAGACTCTGATAGACCGGGAGAAATTCGGGATCGGGTTCCAGTCTCACTAGCGCTTGAGCGATCGCCGCCTGCTGTGCTGGAGAACTGGGCAAAGGTTGGAGAATCGATCGCAGTCGTTGCCGCACTTCAGCTTGAGGCAGAGTCCCTAACTGACTTTCGAGCGCCAACTGCTGAATGATCAACACTTTGTCACTGGGCTGCTGCTGGACGAGTTGACGATAAAGCTGCAAGGCGGTCTGTCGATCTTGAGGAATGGCACTCAGCACATCCGCCACTTCTCGCACCAGAGCCGGAGAGGGGTTGGGCGTAGAGTTGAGCACTTGCCGATAGAGATCAGACGCTTGCGCCGACAGATCTGGACGATTTTCTTGCTTGCCGATCTCATTGAGCGCTCTAGCCAGAGAGAGTCGAGAATCGCCACGATCGCGCAGCGGGTCAAGAATGGCCAAAGCCTGAGTCGGTTGTCGATTGGCTAAATAGGCTTGAGAAAGCTCCGATCGCACCTGCACCCCAAAGGCGTTGGTTTCTCTCGGAAGCTGCCCTTCTAAAATCCGAATCGCCTGAGCCGTGTTCCCCGTCGCCCTCAAGGCCCGCGCATAAGCGATCGCGGCATTTCCGACGATCGGTTTATTCGACGCAGACCGATAGCGCTCAAATAACTCCAGCCCTTTTTGAGGATTGCCGCCGTAGGTGTAGATCTGAGCCGCACCTAACAGAACGTCTGGCGTGGGACTGCCCTGTAGTGCAATCTCATAATCTGCCAGCGACTCGGCAAAGCGTCCTTGAAAGCCGTACAGTAAGCCTCTTTGGGCACGCGCTTCGTTATCTGCGGGACTAATTTTCAACAAAGTCGTCAGCGCCTCAATCCCTCGTGCCTGCCACTCAGTCCGAAAGCCGCCCAAAATCCCGATCGTCTTCAACGCCAACACATTGTTGGGATCTTGAACCAAAACCTGCTGATAGGCTTGAAACGCATCGGCATCCCGTCCGGCTCGACGAAAGGCGATCGCCAGCCCCAATTTTGCTTCCAGTGACTCCGGGTAGCGTTGAATGGCCCCGCGAAAGGTCGCGATCGCCTGATTCACCAATCCCTGTCCCAGTTCGGTATAGCCTCGACGCACTTCACTAGGAACCGTTTGAGCCTGCACCGTAGGAATGCTCACCGCAAACGAGAGAATCGGCGTTCCCGACAACAGAAGCCCCAGGCAAAAGGCAAGGGTGCGGTTTCTTTTACGCTGCTGTTTGGTCAAGTTCACTGAATCAGCCTTCCTCTAGGTGTGACATCAAACTCAGTTCTGACTCGGATGCCAGCGACGATCTCCGAAAATTGATTTCGCTCTTGCACCGAGAAGCCAAGTCGTAGATTGGGCAATAACCGAAAGTCGTAAAACAACTCCAACACATCGGGCGTGCGATCGTTGTTGCGGGCCCGCAGTTTATCGTTCGACAAGCCCCGACCATAGGCCAGCCCCAAGCGATCGTCTTTGGCAAACAGATCCAAAAAGGTAATCCCGCCGCTAAAGGTGTCGCCACCTTCGCCCAGATCGACGTTGTTGTAGCGACCGTATCGCCCAAAGATCCCCATTTTCAGATTGGGAATAAAAGCTTCGGCGTTGATCCCATAGGATTCTTCTCGATCGCCGCGCAAGGGGCCGGTCAGTCCGCCGCCTCGACTGATCTGAAAGATTTCTCTAAAGCCATCTTTGTTGCCAGAGTCGCGACCGGTTGCATACGTTCCCCGTACAATCAGATTGCCATAGCGAATTCCCAACTCGCCCGCAAACCCATCCAGCGCAAAGTCACTCAGCCCTCTCGACGAAGAAAACGCCGCCGCTTTCGCTTCGATATTGTCCGTCAGACTCCAATTCACCAACAAACCTGGACGAGAGCCAATTCCCGTCGCACTCAGGGCTGGATTGGTCTGAAACACAGGATTAAAAAAGTGAGTCGCGCCATCTTTGGCGAAACTGTTGCGATCGAAATAAGAAGTCAGATCCAGTTGCCCAACCACAAATCGCAAATTAGGAATGTCGCCCAGAGACGTGGCTAAATATAGCTCTGTGACGTTAAACCCATCATTAGGCGTGTCCGTAAACGCATTCCCCGTACTGATATCAAACGTAGCCCCAAACTGGACTCGCGGTGTCAGCGGATAGATCGTCGTCAACCTGGCCCGCGCCGAAGACTCATCTCCCTGATAGAGATAAACGCCCTGTAGCGTAAAGTTGGGCGGAGTCAAAGCAGTACTTCTGAGAAAAGGGCGACTGCGAGGAGACAGCGATCCGGCATCCTGATTAGAGGACTGTGACAACAAGCTATCTTTGGTCGTAGGTGACTCGATTGCGGTCGTCTGAGCCGTCGTTGTAAACGGAGCAGGATTAGGATTGATCGATCGCACCGCAGAAGTCGGAGCCGTAAACTTCATTTGAGGGACAGTTAGCAGCTTTAGCCCCTGATCAGAATTGGTCGTCGCCGTCACCAACACAGGTTCACGAGCAGGCATCGCTTCAGTCGTAGGCAAAACCGTCGGAGTCGGCGCAAAAACCGGAATCTGCTGGGAAACCTGCTGAGAACGTACGACTGGCGCACTCCCCGAAAGCTGACGAATCAAATCGTCTTCGCTGACAGACGCAGGAATCGGCTGCTGAAGTTGAGGAACATAAGATCGAGCAGGACTGACCGCCGCAACACTGGGCAACTGACGACTCGCCAAATCTGGATTAACCGACCTCAAATCATTTCGCGGGACAGCAATCTCTGGATTAGACGCAGGGGGATTTGCTTGAGCAGGATTATTTTGTAGCGAGACGATCGCGCCCACCGCCACCGACGAGACTGCTCCCCAAGACAGAAGAGACTTTAGAATGGAATACCTGGATAAGTCAGACATTGTTCACTCACACCATTGCTGATTGATGGACTAACCTTGGGATGTGCCGTCGCCGACAACGCTTCAAGGATATTGATCATTAACTTCACTCAGCCGAACTGTCACAAAGAATCAACTTCACACGTTACCATGACCCACTTTGACCTGACTCATTTTTTGGCATCGTGTGACAGTTTACACAATTAAAGCCCGATCCTATCTCCTAGCTTCTTCTCCCAATTCAGGACAAAACCGACTAGACTTGGCTTTTACTTCCAGCTTCTATTCCTCTGGCCCTCAATACTTTTACCTCACAATCAGAACCTCAAGACGCTGATCTCGCCATCAAGGCTCAAGGGGTGGTCTCGCAGGCTTTAGATAAAGTTAAGGGTTGACGATTCCGGATGAATGCGGAAAATTGAGCTTAACGAAGTAGGAGTCGCGTAAACAACCTGCAAATGACCTGCATTTGTTGTGACGTTCACTCTTTTCTAGAATTTCAAGTCAACTTAACTTTCTTCTTCCATGACGTTTACTGTTGCTCGATCGCGTTGCCTAGCGTTTTTGTCTCTGATTTGTGTGGGCTGTGTGCAAGTGCGCTCCTCGAAAACAGAATTAACGATGCAAGTCGAGCCTGCCCAACAGCGCGGAGCCTATACCGTGACTGGAAAAACAACCCTTCCCGATCGCACCCAAATCACCGTGCAGGCTCTCCGAACTTTACAGCCGGGCGATCGTCTGAGCAATCAGCAGCCAACCTACTCGATCTTGTCGCGCACTCAGGTCGAGGTAAAAGAAGGCAAGTGGGAAGCCACACTCAACCTGCTGCAAACTCCCCAGGGTCAGCCGCCGCAAGAGGTCTGGCAAACCGGTCGGGCAGGTCTAAATCTAGAGCCAGACACTAAAGTGACCTTTTTGGCGGTGACTGATCCTGTCGCTCGATCCCTGGACGTGGCACAAGGCACAGATAGTTTAGTCGTGCGCTTTACGGCGGATGGTAGAAGCTACCTGCAAGCGGATCAAGTGTTAACCATCAGTCCCCCAACTCCGCCTATTAGTCAACGTGACCTCACATCTCAGAGAGTCAGAGTGGCAGCCAAAGCAATTGAGAAATCAGACGATCTAAAGGGACAAACCGATGCGGCGATCGCCCCTCAAGCCGTTCTTCGATGACGGTAGCTTGAAAGCAAAGAGATCACTAAAGAGATCACTAAAGTTACCTCTCAGCAGTTCAACCCAGGGTCGCCGTTTCTTGCGAAGCAGGATCTTGGCTGTTTTGGCTGCCGAAACTCATCCTAAAAAGAAGGACACCCCGTAAGTGTCCCAAATTCTAGGAAGCAACAATTTGCATCACTCTCTGCGGCTCAAGTTGACGCTGTTTGGCTTGCGGAATTGAGGAGATCATCGAATCGATCGTGACTCTTGAGTTGACAGGCTGCGACTCGACCCAAGCGTTTGATTGCAGCGTCTCAATCTGCGCCATGATTTGCTGAAGCTGAGTTTGCAGTTCGCTGATTTGCGCGACCGTACTCTCAGAAGCAGGGGGCACTTGAGTCCAGGCAGGTTTGACCGCTGCTTTAGCTGAGGTTCCCGTTCGAGAGAAGCTGAGAAACGCTTGAGCAGCCTGTAAAGGAGATACCGCAGTTTGAACGCTGGGCTTGGCAGACAGAATAGACTGAGACGGCGCAGCGTAAACGATCGGCTGACTCACCTGAGCAGATGCCTGAACGATCGGCTGAGACGGAGCGGCTACTTCATCAGAAACTAGCTGAGACGATTCTTCATCCTCTAGAAAAAATTGGAGTCCAGTCGTTTCTAAACTTTTATCTGAGAGCAAAAGCTCTTGAAGCTGAACTTCTTTTTCCTGGAGTTGATTCTGCATTCCGGAGACCTGCTGTTCCAGTTTTCCTGACTGACGAGAGGACTGCCGCCATCCAGTCAATGCGAGGCTTGTGACTCCTACAGCCAAACTCAGGGCACCCGCAAACCCCAGATAAGGAGCAGCGACATCTTTAAGGCTGCCTTTAAAGACTTCCGTTCCCTTCATTTCGACGGTGATTGGCTCAGAGCCAAAGAGAGCAAGCGGGGCTGTAGAGATTGAGAAGACGGCTCCGGCAGCGAGGGCGGCAGGGACTAAAAACTTTCCGAGTGAAGGTACAGTCATGTTTGACAACTCTGAGTATCGGTTACTACAAAAAGACCGTGGGCAAGTGGCAGCAACTTCACAAGTTTCAATCTGTCTTGATGCGATCAATCACGCGATCGAGGCAGACAGAAAAGAATTGCTTACCTTTGATATCAAGATTAGTGGCTCTCCACTAAAAATGGAATATAAATCCCATGAAGAAGAGCGCTGGCACAAAAAGTTTATGTGAAATTTCGGAGACTACTTTTTCATGATGAGGTTTAATGCCCTGAGTGACTCAGTGGATTCCGTAGTACGGTCTCCCTTACGGTGTCTAGCGTACAAGCAGTCATTAGAGCACTGTTGTAGGCCTGAATAGCTTCATGAAAACTTTACAAAAACTTTATATAAAAGGCATCTTATCTTTAGACACCTTTTGCTGAAAAGCGCCGTCATTACCGAGATAGTAAGAGTAGCAAGCGGTTGATTAGAAGGATGAAGGGGCGAGATCGTTCATAGGTTTCTTCCGGATGCGACTGAGTTTTGCCCCCTTTGTATAGCTGTATTGAATTCTAAAATTTTGGGGCTTTACTGCTAAGAGTTTGACGGTGCAATTTTCTCAATTCTGATTTCTCTCAGCCAAGTAAACTCATTCAACGATTTAAATATGTCTAAATCTTTTGTCCTCCTACCCAGATTGCGGACTCGCTTTACACACACCTGGCTAATCACAACTTTAGCTATCTTGTGGCAGAAATACTCAGGGCAGGCTTTGAAACAACGGCGATCGCCACCGTATTTTTACCAAAGCGTCTGGTATTCATTACAAAACCTTGTTAATGGGCGATTTAGCCCTCGCCTTCAGATTCGACTCCTTCGGTTCTTCATAATTGGACTGGCGATCGGGCTGTATTTTTGGATACAAAACCTAATTTTTATAGCGGAGGCTGCGATCGTCATTCAGCCACCTTTATCGACGCGAGGGGCAAGCGTAGTGGATGCCACAGGGCGATCGGTGATGCTGCGGGGGGTCAACTGGTTTGGCATAGAATCTGACCTTCAGGCTCCTCATGGATTGTGGTTGCGAGACTATAAGGAGATGCTGACGCAGATCAAGAGCTTGGGCTACAACGTGATTCGCTTACCTTATTCGGTTCAGGCACTCCGAGGGACGAGCGTGAGCGGCATTAATTTCGACCTGGGCAGTAATCGTGAATTGCAGGGCAAAACGCCGATCGAAGTCATGGATTTGGTGATTCAAGAAGCGGGGCGGCAGGGCTTGCTGATTTTGCTTGATAGTCACCGTCTCAATAATCAACGCATTCCTGAACTGTGGTATGGAGATGGCTTCACCGAAGCGGATTGGATCGGAACCTGGACGATGCTGGCGGAGCGCTACAAAAATCAGCCAAATGTCATTGGGGCTGACCTCAAAAATGAGCCTCACGGTCGGGCAAGCTGGGGAACCAACAATAAAGCAACTGACTGGCGACTAGCAGCGGAGCGATCGGGCAATGCGATTCTCAAGATCAACAAAAATTGGCTGATCATCGTTGAAGGCGTGGAGAACAACGTCCCTGGGCAACGGCTCAAGCGGCACTGGATGGGCGGCAATCTAGAAGGAGTACGGCGGTTTCCAGTTCGGTTAGCGGTTCGCAATAAGCTGGTTTACTCGCCCCACGAATATGGCCCGGGTGTGTTTGATCAGCCCTGGTTTTCAGAGCGAAGTTTTCCCAAAAATCTGAGCGATCGCTGGGAGAAGGGTTTCTTTTTTATCGCAAGACAGAAGATTGCGCCTGTTCTGGTTGGTGAGTTTGGCGGACGCAAGGTGGATGCGACTTCCAAAGAAGGCATTTGGCAGCGTCAGTTTGTCAACTTTTTGCAGCGCAACAATCTCAGTTTTGCGTACTGGAGTTGGAACCCCAATAGTCAGGATACGGGGGGAATTTTGCTAGACGACTGGCAGGCGATCGACCAACCCAAACAACAGCTTCTCAATCAGCTTTTACCAGCCCCGACGATGCGTTCCTTTTCCACAACTCCCGTCGTGCGTCCCAGCCCCTCGCCCAGCAGTCCTTCGCCTATGTCAAGTCCAACGAAGTCAAATTCAGGCGCGATCGCTCAGTTGCAGCCCAAGCTGATCGTGCAGTCTGATTGGAATGAGGGCTTTTGTGTGAGTTTACCAGTCACCAACCAGGGCAAAACGCCTGTCGAAAATTGGCAGCTTCAGTTTCAAATGGAGCGATCGACCCTTGATCAACGCTGGAATGGAACGTTCCGCAATCAGGGTTCGCAGTACATCGTAACGCCTCCAGAGTGGGGTCGTGTCGTTCAGCCGGGTCAAACGATCGATGCAGGATTTTGTGCCAAAAAGCTAGGGTCAGACTATTTACCCAAACAACTCACTGTCACAAGACCCTGACCTACTCGGTTTCTCCAGGTTCGAGAATGCGCTGGAAGAGATAACCTGTGCCTCTGGCAGTGAGAATCAGTTCAGGATTGCTGGGATCGTCTTCGAGTTTGGCGCGGAGGCGGGAAATGTGAACGTCTACCACACGAGTATCGACGTGACGTTCGGGTGTGTAGCCCCAGACTTCTTGCAAAATTTCCGATCGCGAGAACGGATCGCCCGATTTGCTCACCAACAGTTCTAACAAGCTAAACTCCATGCCCGTCAGCCGAATTCGCTCGTCACCTTTGTAAACCTGGCGCTTGTTGGTGTCGATGCGAATCGTGTTGATGTGGATCACGCCGGAACTAGGGATTCCAGTCACTCCGACTTTATCGACTCGTCGCAAAACCGAACGGATGCGGGCTTCTAGCTCTTTGGGAGAGAAGGGTTTGACGACGTAATCATCCGCGCCGAGTTCTAGCCCTGTGATGCGATCGGCGACATCTCCTAGAGCAGTCAGCATGATGATCGGTACGTCAGATTCTTTGCGAAGCTCTTGACAAACCCCATAGCCGTCAAGCTTGGGCATCATTACATCAAGAACCACCAGATCAGGATCAGCGTTACGAAACGTATCGAGGGCTTCTTCCCCATCGGCAGCCGTGACGACATCATAGCCAATCATGGACAGACGGGTTTCAAGAATGCGTCGAATGCTGGCCTCGTCATCGACTACGAGTATTTTTTCTTTATGACTTTCCAACTTCTGTAACGCTCCTTAAGTCAAATCTTTAAAGCTTAATTTTTCCATACTTTATCATTAAAGATAGGGGCTGAATCTTTTATTTTCAGTTCGTCAAACCCTTTCTCTTACTCAATTTCAGACTTTCTTAAGGTTTGTCTGAAATGTTGCGAATCATTAACACTTATTTTTGTTCATGCCAAAACTGCGATCGCACTTTGTTTGTACCCAATGTGGGGCAGACTCTCCTCAATATTTTGGTCGGTGTCCTTCTTGTAGTACGTGGAATACGCTGGAAGAGCAGGTGGTTCGATCGACGCAGACGGCCGCCATTGGGCAGACCCGCACCTCTGGAAAAAGCCGTTCTAGCCGCAGTGCGCCCGTTGCGGTTTCTTCTCAAACCCTGACTCAGATTGAAGACCATCCTCAGTCTCGGCTAACTTCGGGGTATGTGGAACTCGATCGCGTCCTCGGTGGCGGCATTGTTCCTGGCTCCCTGGTGCTAATCGGCGGCGACCCTGGAATCGGTAAGTCAACGCTTTTACTCCAAACCGCAAATCGACTCGCCACAAGGTATCGAACGCTCTATGTCTGCGCCGAGGAGTCGGGACAGCAGGTGAAACTCAGAGCGCAACGGCTAGGAATCGGCAAAGACGACCGATCGCTGCTTCCCCAAGATGAACCCTCCGCACCCGATGCAGATTTGTATCTGTTGCCTGAGACCGATCTCGATACCATTTTAATGGAACTGGAGTCGCTAAAGCCCGCCGTGGCCGTGATTGACAGTATTCAAGCGCTCTTTTACAGTACGTTGACTTCGGCTCCGGGGTCAGTTTCTCAGGTACGCGAATGTACGTCGGTGCTGATGCAGGTGGCCAAACGCCAGAACATCACGCTGTTTATCGTCGGTCATGTGACCAAAGAAGGCGCGATCGCCGGCCCTAAAGTTCTAGAACACCTCGTCGATACGGTTTTGTATTTTGAGGGCGATCGCTTTGCCAGTCATCGTCTCCTACGCTCTGTGAAAAATCGCTTTGGAGCGACTCATGAGATTGGCGTGTTTGAAATGGTCGACCAAGGGCTGCAAGAAGTTCTCAATCCCTCAGAGCTTTTCTTGGGCAATCGAGATGAAGCCTCTACCGGAACCGCGACGATCGTGGCCTGCGAAGGCACCCGTCCCATTGTCGTAGAACTGCAAGCGTTGGTGAGTGCGACTAGCTACAGTTCTCCTCGGCGATCGACCACGGGCATCGAGTACAACCGTCTCCTTCAAATTTTGGCGGTTCTCGAAAAGCGGGTGGGAATTCCCTTATCAAAGCTGGATGCTTATGTCGCGTCTTCGGGCGGGCTAAATGTAGGAGAACCTGCGGCAGATTTAGGGGTAGCGGTCGCAGTAGCAGCTAGTTTTCGCGATCGCTCCGTTGATCCGCAAACCGTCATTATTGGCGAAGTGGGATTGGGCGGACAGGTACGATCGGTTTCTCAAATGGAACTCAGACTCAAGGAAGCGGCAAAGCTGGGATTCAAACGAGCGATCGTGCCCAAGGGCACTTATGGCGATGTGGGAATAGAGGTGATTCCGGTTTCGCGAGTCGTCGATGCGATGGCAGTTGCGCTGGCGGGCCGTCCCAAACAAACGGATACGCCGGAAGAAGAGGAGTGATTTTGGTCGGTTCTAAAATTTGTCTGTCCTAACTTGATGTCAATTCGATGAGAGTTTTTTCGCTTCGTTGTTCACGGCTTCTGCCCCTCAACCCCCGATTTTAGGGGACTTTAAGAGAGGAATTCTGGTTCAAAGTCCCTCACCCGTGGGGGATTTAGGGGGCGTTCCTGGATCTAAAAGCGAAGCGTTCATCAAGCTGACGTTAACTTGATGTCAATTTGATGAAATGTTTCGCGGCAAGGGCCAATCTGGAGATTGAACTCAGCTCAACGGTTGGTCAGAATCAGTCAGTCGTTGAACGCCTAATCGCACGATCGACAACACCAAAATCATCAAAAACATCACCAGTCCGATCGTGCAGGCGTAGCTAATTTCTAGATTCTGGAAGGCCTGTTCATAGACGTAATAGACGATCGTTTTAGAACTATTGAGCGGGCCGCCCTGGGTCATGATGTAAATTTCTTCAAAAACCTTGGTCGCAGAAATCGCTGAAATAACGGCAACCAACAATAGGTAAGGCTGCATTAAAGGAACGGTGATATCCCAATGTTTGCCAATGCCATCAGAGCCATCGATCGCCGCCGCTTCATACAGATCTTCTGGAATTGCTTGCAGCCCAGCCAGATAAATCACCATGTAATAGCCCAACCCTTTCCAGATGGTGACGACCATGACGCTAAAAATCGACCAACTCGGACTCGTCAACCAGGGAATCCCGTCAGAAATCCCCAACAGTTTGAGCAGTTGATTGAGTAATCCATTGTCCGCGTAGAGCCACTTCCAGGCAATGCCCGCAACCACCATTGAGATAATCACAGGCGTATAGTAAGCCACCCGAAACCAGCGAATTCCTCGAAGTTTTTGATTGACCAAAATCGCCAACCCCAGCGGAAAAGTGACCAGAATGGGAACCACTCCGACCAGATAAATCAGCGTATTTCTCAAGGTCTGCCAAAAAATCTGATCCGCCCACAGACGTTTGAGATTCGTCAGTCCCGTCCACTGGGCGGGCGTGAGCAAATCATAGCGAGTAAAGCTAAAATAAAACGCTTGCAGCGCTGGATAAAAAACCGTCAGCCCCAAAATCACCAACGCGGGAAGCAAAAACAAATAGGGAGTTAGCTGCTGCGGAAACTGCCAGTCTTTGAACAACGACTTGTGCATGAACGATCGAGCAAAATAGGCCAGCTTGAGGATTGTAATCCCAATTCTTTATGAGATTTGCGTCGATTAGATTCCTTTGTCCTGCTTAAAAAAGACACTTTACGTTCTCTCTTTTTAAGGAAATTAGAGAGGATCAAAAATGATGACGCGCTGCGAAGAATGGATGTAAACTCAAACCTTACTCAAAATCTTCGGCATCCATCCGTTTGATGACTCGACGAGGAGGCAACACCTGCGATCGCCGTCTCACTGCACCCGCCGGAAGATAGTTAGGGTTGTCGTCATGAATCACCTCGATCGTGCGAGACGGTCGTTGACGCGCAAGCAGCACAAATAGCCCTACCAGCGCGATTCCGCCCCCAAAGGCTAAAATCATTCCACCCAACGCCCAAAGCACACCCGTCATGAGGCTGGGTGACTCTAGCGGATTAACCTGTCCCTGGGGACTGCGGGTTGCAATCGCCGGGGGCATATTTTTGTTTTGGACATTTAGCGTTTCGATCAAGGCCTGCTGACTCTGAATTTGCGCCTTGAGTTGCTCGGTTTGCACGCGCTGCTGCTCTAGCTGGGCCTTGATCTGGTCAGTTTCGGCCCGCTGTTTTTCTAAATCGTAAGTGGTAGGGGGTTGAGTGACCCCAGGAGGCATCGTCCCGACTGGAGGCATTGTCGCAGTGGGCAATGGTTGAAGCGTCGGCATGGGCATCGTCCCGATCGGAGAAGTAGCGCTGACCCCTCCTCTCAAGAGAATGACGGCTGCCAGCCCTGCTAATGCGGCTCCTCCTAAAAATGAAGTTGTATCACTCATCCCCTACCACCTTAAATTTCTGGATTAGTTTCAATCGATCGCAGCTTGCTTTTCAAACTTATTTAAACGAGTGACGCAATCCAGGTAAACTCCGTATCCTTTTGCTTAACCTGATGGGGCTGAGATTTGAAATCTATGCCCTTTAAAGACATGGCTTCCCATTAGCCCACTCAAGTTTAGCGGGATTTTGCAAAAGTATCACAAATAATTTGCCGATCCAAACCCACTTTTTTGAAAACTTTTTTGGAGATGGTTCAAAAGTTTGTTCAACGCCATCTCAATTGCCTTTCACTATTCAGTTTTTCATTGCGATAGGAGCTTTACCCCCCACCGACGGCTTTAAAGGTTGGAATTAATTTTCTGGCTCCCCGCCTGACTGAGGAGAGGTTAGGGGAGGTCGAAGATCGATCGCAGTGCCAGATTAATTGAATATTACTCAGGCGATCGTAGTTGGCAGAGAAGCAATCCAAACCATTGATTGGGATCTGTCCAAACTTGTAGCAGGTTGAGCATTTTTGATTGAAGTTGTTGTTGAAGGTTGGTCAGATCAAACTTGCGCGAAATCTCACTTAAGATTGTCTCGCCTTGGGCAAAGTGAACCGTCAAATCTAAGGCGTTTAAGTGAACCGTCTGCGATGTTAAACTCCGCAAGTGCATTTCAATCTGGTGTTGAGTGTCGTTGTAATAAGCAACATGCTCAAACTGAGTCAGGTCAAAGTCTCCGTCAAAGCGGCGATTGAGATGGCGCAGCATGTTGAGATTAAAGTCGGCGGTGATGCCCTGGCGATCGTTGTAAGCGGCTTCTAACTGAGTTTTTGATTTCTGAAGGTCGATGCCGAGTAAAAAATATTCACCTGGCTGGAGCGCGTCGGTGACTTGCTGCAAAAATTCCTCACAGGCTTGGGGGCTGAGATTGCCCAACGTGCTGCCGATAAAGCAGATCATCCGTTTGGGAAGGTGAGTTGCTGAGAGTTTTTGCAGGGCCAGTTCATAGGTGCCGACGAGTCCCTGAACCTGGAGCGTGGGATAGTCGATCAGCAATTCTTGGGCGCTACTTTCGAGAATGCCTGCACTGATGTCGATCGGGCGATAGCACAAAGGATAGTCAGCCTGCTGATAAGCGTCTAATAAAATGCGCGTTTTGGTCGAGTTGCCACTGCCCAATTCAACTATTTCGCAAGCACCTGTGAGGTGGGCAATCTGATTGGCGCAGTCTTGCAAAATCGCCGTCTCAGTGCGGGTTAGATAATATTCTGGCAAATCGCAAATCTGCTCAAATAGCTGAGAGCCAAGATCGTCATAAAAATAGCGCGGCGGCAAAGATTTGGGGGTCTGGCTCAATCCACTCACCACGTCACTTCCGGGATGAAGTTCGTCTTCTGAGGGCTGAGTCTGGCTGACCAAATGATCGATCTTGAGGCGATCGACGACATTGAGACGATCGAAAACATCCCGACCTGCAAACTGAGTTGACATGCGTCCTCCGTTGATTTTCACCATGCTTGTCTGATTTGTTGGACTTGAGCCTGTGAGCGGCTTTTAAAGTCCCCGTCCAAAGTCCCTTGTCTAGCGTGAGGCGCGATCGTACTTTGGTCAACTACACATCAGACAGAATTTCATGACGATCGCGCTGAAGGTCTACGGTTCGGTATCGCGGACGGCTCGAAATCCAGCAAAAATTTCTCTCACATGGGGGTAATACCAGTTGCGAAAGGACGATCGGAGCGCCCAGGGATAGGTCGCCCAACTGCCACCTTTGAGGACGCGATGTTGACCGTCAAAATAGGCTTGAGAATAAGTAGGATAAGGATAACTCTCAAATCCTGGGTAACCGTCAAACCAGGAAGCTGTCCATTCCCAGACGTTGCCCAACAGATCGTGACAGCCTGCGTGACTTTGACCTTTGGGATGAGACCGAACGGGCGACGTTCCTACCATTTGAGCGTGATGACAGCGAGTTGGGTCAGGTGGCTCGTTGCCCCAGGGATAGGTTTTTGAGAGACCTGCACGACGTTGCTCTCCAGAATTCCAGCTTGCGGCTTTTTCCCATTCGGCTTCGGTTGGCAAGCGTTTGCCTACAAATCGAGTGTATGCGTCTGCTTCAAACCAATTCACACCGCAAACGGGATGGTCGTCGTAAGTTGGATCATTTCGCCAATAAAGCGGCTCAGTCAGAGAGGTTTTTTGCAGCCATTGCCAACCCGCGTCTGACCACCACTTTGCATTCTGATAGCCCCCTGACTGCATGAACGATCGATACGCGCCACAAGTCACCGGAAACTGATCGATCCAGTAAGTGTCTAAATAAACCTGTTGAGTCGGGCGTTCATTATCCATTGCTGCGATCGCTTCACTCCCCTGCTCAAAATAGCCTGCTGGAATGCAGATCATTGGAGCATTTTGATTTGAGAAGTTTATAAAATCTGTTATGAAATCTGTTTTATTTACATCTGTTTTATTTACATCTAGTCGCTGGTTTCTTTCCTGTAGTTTTAGAACGATCGCAACGGTTTCGGCATGTTGGCTTTCGTGTTGAAGTAACCATTTCCACAGGCGTTCTTCAGTTTCTAGCGGTGCCGTTTCTAAGTAGTCAAAAACCTGCGATCGTACCGCTTCCAAATAGTGCAAAACTTCACCAAGGGGAGGCAAATGGACGCGATCGCCCTTGGGCAAGCCACCCTGAGCAAACAAGCGATGATATTCAGGAAAGATGGGCGGCTGACCTGCACAGCGCTGTAAAAGCCACAGAGCCTCAGTGTAAGCAATGTGACCCAAGTGCCAACCGATCGGACTGAAATCAGCATGAGCTTGACAACAGAATGTTTCGTAATCCAGATTCTCAAACAGAGATAGGGTGAGCGATCGACAGTCCTGCATCCAGAATTTGAGACGGACTTTAGAGGGGGCAAATTTCGGGGTCGTGGTCATGTTTTAGAATTGCAACGCAGCGATCTGGCAAGGGGTGCCAGTTTCCTGGAAAAATCGGCTCAGAGGCCACCATCACCGACTGAGGAAAGCTGGGATGATCGCGCAGCCAATAAAGGGTCGGAACTTTGAGGCGATCGGCATAGCGAGACACCACCAATTGCTGACCATCACTAACCATTAGATTGGCAGAAAACGGCGTTTCTTGTTTGTCAGCGAGTTGAGCCACGAGTTTGATCGTTTGATTGAGGGCTTGGGCCAAACTATCGGTCGTTTGTAGTTCGTCAATCAGCAGCGCAAACAAGTGTTCTGAATCGGTATTACCTTTGATCAATTGATAAGCTAGATCACTGAGACGATCGCGAATCGGTCGATACAAAGTCTGCCGAAAGTTTTTAATAAAGCCATTGTGCATGGCCAAGATGAGAGAATGCTGAAAAGGCTGACAATTGCTCAAATCAACGGCCAGTCCAGCGGTGGCGCTCCGCACGTTTGCCAAAATACAGCCCGATTCGATATAGCGACTCAAACTGGGCAAGTTGATATCATTCCAGATCGGCAGAATGTTTTTGTAGAGAAACGGCTCTGTGTCGCGTTGAGGGTGATACCAACCCAAACCATAGCCATCGGCATTCATCGTTCCTGCGGTCATTTCGCGAGGTTGATAGCTCTGGACGATGAGAGAATGTTCGGGTTGAGTGAGTAAGCGATCGAGTTGGACGGGCGAACCAAGATAACCAAACAAGCGACACATAAGACTTTAGAAGATTTCACTTTTTGCATCTTGACACAATCGCCTTAGAGTTGGCTGAATGTCTGTCGATCGGATGATTTTAGAGAGCCGCAGACCACCAGGTTGACGTGAATGCGATGAGTTTTTCCGCTTTGTTGTCTAGCCCTTTAGCCCCTCATTCTAGGCGACTTTCAGAGAAGGAGTTATTGACGGCTCTCTAAACTTCTTTCTAAACTTCTTTCTAAACTTCTATAGTTGAATGGTCTTTTTGTCGTGCAATTCCTCCAGATGTATTAATGAACTGTCGCCGATCACGATATTGAACTTCACTAAAGAACGTTGGGCTTGATATCCGGGCAAGACGCGAATGATTTGATATTCAGTCGTCAAATCGCTCGTGCCATCCCATTTGAGAATTGCTAGTTTCGTCGAGGCAACCTCGCTGAGTTGTTCGACAAATTCGTCAACGAAGTCAATTACATCGGGAAGAATGCCAGAAGACATAAAAATCAGTCGCTCTTGCAAATCCAATGTGACCATGACTCGATAGCGTCTGACAGATGAGCATTGCAACTCAAAGCTAAACGAAACCGAGTCAGGAAGATGTTTCCTAACTGCCATATTGTTATCCTCCTCTATTTAGTGCAAAGAGGATGGGGAACTACAAAGCAGTTGCTCAGAGGTTCCCCAAAGATATGAACTGTATGCAGGATCTTGATTCCAACCTTTCAAGATCCCATCGCAAAGCAGACGTAGTACAATCATGAACGCCTCCAAAGTTAGTACCGATAACTTAGGTGGAAGTCCTCGGAGATCGGATCTGGTAAATCTGGTTTCCGGGGCGTGATATCCACCTGCGGAATATTCTACAAGAGTTCTTCGTTTTTTGGAATCCTGAATTTTTGAGAGAGGAACGATCGGCTATGCTTGAAGGATAGCAACTAGCGAGGAGTTTCCTGATGCCTCAAGCTCTAAAAGCAACTTATCATAATGGTGCATTCATTCTTCAAACAGACTTTGAGTTACCTGAAGGCACTGAAGTTGAGTTGTTGATTCAAGCCCCTCAAGTTATTTCGCCATCTATTTCTGATATAGAAGTTAAGCAACAGTTTCTCAAAACCCTCATTGAGCGAATGCAGCAAAATCCAATTCCACTTGATGCTCCTCGGTTTACACGAGAAATGCTGCATGAACGCCGTTGATACCAATATTTTGATCTACATCACTGATCCTCGTGATCTCGCCAAGCAGAGCATTGCAGCATCTCTCATATCTGATTTAGCATGAGTTCGACGAGTTTTTCCGCTTCGTTAATCAGCCCTTATGCCCCCCAACCCCCCAACTCTGGGGGACTTTGAACGGAAGATTAGCTTTAAGTTCTCAGATCCGCAAGCGATCGTACTATCTATGTGTTGATTGAAGAACTTTGAGGAATTATTTATAACTCCAGGCAGCGATTGCTAGACAAGCCCACCCAACTATGAATGCTAATCCGCCTAAAGGAGCCACTGCGCCCAAAATCTTGATGCCAGTGAAACTCAGGGCGTAGAGACTGCCACAAAATAGAAAAATTCCAATGAGAAAGGCTGACCCTGTAACGGTTAGAAGGGTTTGATCCGTTTCAGCGCGACTCATTAGCACCGCAACCAGCAGTAAGGCCAAAGCGTGATACATCTGATAGCGGGCCCCTGTTTCAAAAATTTCGAGAGAGCGATCGCTCAATTTGTCCTTTAACGCATGGGCACCAAACGCACCGAAGGCAACCGAGAGTCCGGCTAGAATGGGAGCGATCGTCAGAAAAATTCGCGTCATCATAAGATTCTAAATCTGTGCAAAAGGGTCACTGTCTCTAGTTTAAAGTCTTCTATCTCAACACGACTAAAACCTTTGCGCCTGCTGCTTCTAGCTTGCCTCGCATCTGGTCGGCCGTCGCCTTATTGACGTTTTGAGCGATCGTCCAGGGACAATTTCTTTTGACACCTGTCTTTACATTTTTCCAATCCAATCCCGTCAACTCATGGATTACTTGAATAACACTTCGACGATTGCTATCTGCAACATATTCAACAATGACATCATAGGTTTCTGACAATTGGCTATAGCTCAAACCAGGCTGACCAAAATCGCCGTCAAAGTAGTAAGAAAGTTTGCCCTCTTCACTGATGTTGTAGGAAGCGTTGAATTCTTTGGCACGATCGTCTAAGTAGGCTTTTGCCTCAGAGCCGCTCAACTTAGACTCCATCGAAAAGCGCAGCGCATTAATGTGCCCGTTGCCTTCTTTGAGTAGTTGATAGAAAAGCGCTTGAAGTCGATCGCGTTCTGCCTGCTTACTGCCTCGCTGGTTACTAAATATCAACCAACTACCCAGCGCAAGCGGCGGCAACCCCAGTATAATCAACGCCCCAAAAGCGCCTTTTTTAGTTTCGGGAGGTGTTTTTTGATCCAACAAAGGAATGGCCATTAGAAGGCTAATCGGAAGCCCAATGCCTAACAGAATGCCTGCTGCGATCGTTTTAGCGCGCCCCATATCAACGACTCATGAGTTTCACTGCAATCTTAGCCGTTGAGGCCTATCAAAGTGCAAGGCCGTGCTAATTCGGGCGTTGCTGAATTCGGGTGTGAATTCCTAAATCTGCCCTTGCTAACCCTCCTACAAAAGGAGATAGGACAGGATTTCTCGCTCCTTTCTCCTTGGGGAGACGGGTTGGGGATGAGGGCAAATCATCTCGCTATTCAGCAACGCTGTTCATCAAACTGGCATTAATCCAATGTTCTGACGGTCAAAACCTGTGGCGGCGTGGCATCTGGGGGATAGATCACATCAAACTCGACCAGACGGCGTTCTCCCGGTTTCAGATTTAGAGTGACTAGCGGATCGCCCTGCTGACCACGACGCAACACTAAATGCACAGAGCGAGTTTGAGGCAACCCAGCATCGTCTTTATAGCGAATTCTCACGGTGCCGCGAAAGAAGACCGATCGCGCTGGCGGCTCAAAAAATCGCAGTCCCTGCTGAGTATCTTCTCGCTTTAAAGGATTCTCTACAGCCAGCGTTACGGTTTGGTTTTGGTTGGTGGGATTGTACAACGGCATGGCTAAATCGTACTCAATCCCATAGTTGCCATGTGCCTCATAAGCCGTATCAGGATAGCGTTTGATGACTTTGGCATTCTGATTTTGCCCCGTGCCCATTGTCCCTCGATACAGCAAACTAAATCCGTAGGAAAAAGCCTGACCCGGATTGGGAATATTCAAGCGATCGCTGCCTTGATCCACGACCTGACTAATCCACTGAGACCCGACAGCGACTCCCGCAACTCGCCCATAAGCAAAGGCATTTTTGGTTGCCGAAAGCGGTGTCGGAGGCTTATCACGAGGAGTCACCAAATCGCCCGTATCCAGCAAAGTTTGCCATTCTTCTAGAGTGGGAGCGCGTTCGTTACCGCTGGCATCCGTTTTAGCAAACATTCCCAGACTAGCCAGATAGACCTTACCCGAACTGTGAAGGCGCATCAGTGTCGATCGTCCATTTAGCGGCGGAGTCAACGGCTTAACGGGAATCGGCAAATTCAAAATCATCCGGCTCTCCCCTGGCGGAATCACCAACTGAGGCGGAAATTCTGCTTGCCGTCGTCCCCGCATCACTTCATTGACTGCTCGACTGCCAGGGCCCGCAAACACCTTTCCGATCGGGTTGTCCACAAAAGAAGGAATGTCTAAGAACGGCGCATCCGGTTGACTCAGATAGCTTGCAGCTTGCAGAGTATCCACTGTCACAGGCACTTGACCCGGATTATGCACAATGATTCCCAGGTACAACGTTCTCAAATCTTCGGGAGTCAGCGCCTTGGCAATGTGATGAGCAAAAATGTCAAAGCGACCTTCAAAGGTTTGGTCAAGATGAGCGGCAGGCAGTCGTTTGGCGATCGCAGGAAAGGTCGAAAGCAAAATACCGTCTTGTTGAACCACTTCGGGACTGTTGCTATTGAAGACCAAAACCGAGTCAAGCTGTCCGGGTAGCGCGCGAACTTCTTGAGGTTTGATAATCTCTTTGGGGGGCAGGTTGGGGGTGGCTTGTGCGAGCAAAATCGGCAAAAATGACAACATTATTCAGCGTGAAAGCATCAAGTAGTGAGGGGATTTTACCATACAGATTATCATTAGCAATTTAGAAGGTTATTCGCTGCGATCGCGCTATTTAAGAAGAAATTTCCCGGCATTCAGGCGATCGACGATCATCAAAAAATCTTCTACGATCGTTCTAAAGTTTCGCCCATTCAACACAGGAACATGCACAAAGATACACTGACATTTGAAATCTCGATTCTGTAAGTATTTGAGAACTGAATAATAAAGATGATTACAAACAAAGTTTCCAGCATCGTGACTGATCTGAGTAGCGATCGTTCCCTCAGTCAGGTGGTTTAAGTCGATTTTAGTCTCAAGGATTTCAGTCTGAGATTTACCGTTTGACTCTACAGTTAAGTTGTCTCGATTTTCGGCCATGCCGCAGCAAATCAGAATTTCTGGCTTCAGCAGATCAATCATTGAAATCACTTGACGGGGCGCTAATTCAAAATCAACGGTTACTTTTCTTAGAAGATAAGTGTTGGAATTAGAAAGATGGACAGGAGCAACCTCTTGTAGGTATCTCGGAGCGACCCCTTGCGGGTAATTCGAAGAGATCGCCCCCAACAAATCATCTGAAGAATTAGAAACATGATGCGCTTTCCAGGTGGCAAAAGAGGTAGCGAGAATTTTACAGTTCATAAGTTAATTCATAGGCGATGGGCAACCTTAAATTCATGTTCTACCCTTTTAGAAGAGAACTAAAACTTTTATTTTCTCCTCTTTTTAAGGAAGGTTAATACCAGATTGATTTTTGAACGCTACAGATCTTGCAGCCCCCTAAATCCCCCACGAGTGGGGGACTTTGAATGTAGGAGTTCCCCAGAGGTCAAGACTTTTCTAGGTTTCAAAGTCCCCCAGAATGGGGGATTTAGGGGGCGAAGGATCTGTAGCATTAACAGATTGATTCGGTATAAGGGATCAAAAGACGTGCAGCTTAACGAACAACTGGTATTAGCAAAGGGTATTAGCAAAGACAAAGCGTTTAGAAATCATTCACAACTTTTTTTGTAAGGCATTCGATCGCCGCAGTTCCGCCAAATTTGCATTCCCTGTGCAGAACAGCACCGTCGTAATTTCTGCGGTCAAAATTTCTACTAACTGATGCAGCGCCTCTTCTGAATCATTGGCCGCTTTGAGAAAAGGCAGCGCTAACCCGGCTAAATCTGCCCCCAGCGCGATCGCTTTAGCAATCTCCAATCCGTTTCTCAAGCCACCCGACGCAATCAGAGGAATCTCAGACGCACACGACCGCACCGCCGTAATGCACTCAGCCGTCGGAATCCCCCAATCTGCAAAAACCCTGCCCAATCTGCGCTGTTTGGCATCTTCTGCCCGTTCACTCTCGACCTTTGCCCAAGAAGTGCCGCCTGCTCCCGCCACGTCGATCGCGTCCACGCCGACCTCGATCAGTTTCTGTGCCATCTGAGCCGATATACCGTTGCCGACTTCCTTGGCGATTACAGGAACGGGCAGCTTCTCGCACAAACCGCCAATCTTATCCAACAACCCTCGAAAATTGGTATCGCCTCTCGTTTGCACCGCTTCTTGAAGGGGATTGAGATGCAAAATCAGCGCGTCAGCTTCGAGCAAATCGACCACGCGCAAACATTCCTCAATCCCATAGCGATAGTTGAGTTGCACCGCGCCCAAATTGGCAAACAGCAGAGCATCTGGCGCGATCGCTCTAATCGCAAACGTGTCTTCTACCTGAGGATTTTCGACCGCGACTCGCTGCGACCCAACCCCCATCGCCAGTCGGTAATGTTGAGCGATCGCCGCCAATCGATAATTAATCGTTTTTGCTAAATCCGTTCCGCCCGTCATCGAAGAAATCAGAATCGGGGCACTCAGTGTTTTATGTAAAAAGGGCGTGGTTAAATCAATCTCAGCGCGATCGAGGTTTGGTAAACAACAGTGCGTGAACCGATAATTCTCTAGTCCACTGGTCGTTTCTTGACACTGCACATCTTCTTCCAGGCAAATACGAAGATGATCGGCTTTACGATTTTGGGTTTCAGACATAAGGGGTGAGGGATGAATTACTAAGTTTGAACGGGCAGTGCTGACACAGACAACCCTCTCAATTTTCTACGATTCCGTCTCTCTTCCACACCTTACACCTCACACCTCATCCACTCAGAAGGATAGAAGGGCATTCTCAAACGATCTAAAATTCCACATCCTATCCAGATGAGGTCTACAGGATTTTTTATTCGTAAGAATAGGCTCAGGCGAGATTTGAACTTGCGACCTTGGGCTTATGAGTCCCCAGGTAAAGTCAGACAGGGTAAGGGTTTCAGTCGTTGTTAAATTTTATTACGTTTCCATCCCCTTGCGGGGAATAGGCTGTGAAACAATGTGCCATCTCCCGATGCAGCGAGTTCCTTAACCTGTTTCCATCCCCTTGCGGGGAATAGGCTGTGAAACGAATTGGTTGAACCAACTGAAACTGTTGAACAACTCGTGTTTCCATCCCCTTGTGGGGAATAGGCTGTGAAACCAGTTGACAGAAATGCACTCTCGATAAGTGTTCAAAAGGTTTCCATCCCCTTGCGGGGAATAGGCTGTGAAACATCATGCGTAAACTTACTTTGTCCGCTTTGGTTTTGTGTTTCCATCCCCTTGCGGGGAATAGGCTGTGAAACTAGCGTATTTTAAATATGGAAGTGCCTTTGACTGTAGCGGGTTTCCATCCCCTTGCGGGGAATAGGCTGTGAAACCTCAGCGAAACTGCTGAAGGGTTTGAATGGGATCGTTTCCATCCCCTTGCGGGGAATAGGCTGTGAAACTGCTCCAACTGCTTCTCGCAGGAGAAACTAGTGGAAAAAAGTTTCCATCCCCTTGCGGGGAATAGGCTGTGAAACTATGGAACACGAAAGGACTCAACTTTAATGATTCCTTTGCGGGGTTTCCATCCCCTTGCGGGGAATAGGCTGTGAAACAGGTGCTTATGTTTTCACAAGGCGACCACATAGCGAAGTTTCCATCCCCTTGCGGGGAATAGGCTGTGAAACAATTGGCGAGCGGTGTATAGCATGGAATTATGTTCCCTTGTTTCCATCCCCTTGCGGGGAATAGGCTGTGAAACAACCCTAGCCTCAAAGCGTGGGCTATAAATCTAAATGGTTCAAGTTTCCATCCCCTTGCGGGGAATAGGCTGTGAAACTCGGAGGCATAAATTATGCTTGCTTTTTTTAATTCGTCGGGTTTCCATCCCCTTGCGGGGAATAGGCTGTGAAACCCTTCGTTCAGGAAGGCAAGCCCTGACTCAATCCTAGAAGCCAAATCGACGCAGGTCATTTTAAGTGTCAATAAACTCCGATTTATTGTCAACAAGGTAGAGGTCAAGCTACCTGAAACCCTTACCCAGACAGGCATCGACGCAGGTCAACGAAACTATGCGGCTTTCAAGGTTCAGCAGGGGGTGGGACAACCACACCCAAGACAATAAACTACTCAGGAAAAAAGATCAACCCAAACTCTTTAACCTTAAGAAATTCTTCAAAAAATCATCAGAGAATATACACCGATGGAGGAGGTTCTGGTGGAGAACTTCCCAGCGTAATTGTCCGACCCATCGCATCCGATGAGATCCAGTAAAACCTCACGTTATCTTCCTCTAACTTGATTTTCTTCCGAACCTGTTCAGCCATTTTCTGCATCTGATCAAGCGTCAAAAAACACTCAAAAACAGAATACTGAACCCTTCTGCCATACCCCTCCAAAAAGTTTGCCAGCTTTGTGCGCCTCTTATCATTCGGAATGTCATAAACCACCACAACCAACATCGCCTTTGCCTCACGTCGATCGTAGAAACGGCTCATAGGGCACAGAATCCAGCAAACAGCGCTTATACTTCTGAATCTGCAACTGAATTACTCGTCGATAAGACACCTTATCCGCCAATCCTGGATAGGTCACAGCCTCAGAAATCCGCTCCTCAAAATACTTCAGAAAAACCCGTCGCCCCGCATCCTCCAAATAAATCCCACCATCCTGATTCGCCCACTTAGTGCCTATCCGAAAACTTGAATTGCCCTGACGACAATACAAGCACAGGAT
>NZ_JBJPHU010000200.1:0-7017 GCF_052939515.1 Phormidesmis sp. 146-33 | reverse complement strand
CCCCTTCTTCTTCCGCCTATTTTCTAGTTTTTCTAAATCTCCCTAGTCTTTCCCTCGCGTGGTCGGGGGATTTTTTTGTGCGATCGTCCATCCTCATCCCTCCTCGCGAAACGGATTACCCCCAAAGGGGAACAGATCATCGAAGTTCTCCCCCCTCGCGAAGCGGAACAAAGTTCTCCCTCATCCCTCACCATTCCTATTAAGATGGACTAATGACACCAGAAGAAATTCCCACAACCCTTACCACTCTGTTTGGTGAAACCATTCAAACGCTTGCGCCTGGTTCCTATCAGGTCGAAACTGCTGAATTTAGGCTGCTTGTGTTGCTTTCAGATGACCAATCCTGGCTGAGAGTGCTATTGCCGATCGCTCCCGCTCAAGAAGCCAAACCCTATTTAGAAGAACTCTTAGAAGCCAATTTTGACACGACCCAAGAAGCCCGATACGCGCTGCATCAAGGCGTTTTGTGGACGGTCTTTCAGCACAGTTGTCATGGGCTGTCGATCGCAGACTTCACCGCAGCTTTAGAGCGACTCATTTTTCTACATCAGCAAGGGTTGGATGAGAGCTTTAGTGCACTCGCCGAAAAGCAAATTCGCCAAATTATTCAAGCCGCCAAACGCCAGGGGCAATCTTTGGAACTGACGCTGCAAACGCTCGATCGCTTCTATGAAGAAGGACTGCTGGGCGAACTAAGCATGAGTGCCCAATCTCGCGAAGAGGTGTTGACCGCGTGGCAACGTCAGCTTACAAGACTGTGGGCAGAGGTAGAACCATCCTGATCAAGGCTCCCTCTTCAAACGCCCCTACTTAATGCCTGCCATCAGACTCGCCTCTAGCTTGAGACAATTGCGACCGTCTACCTGCAAACGGTACTCCACGCGATCCATTAGGCGATTCAAAATGAGCCAGCCATATCCATGCTCTTGTTTATCCTCTGGACAGGGAGCCAAATAGGTCGAAAGGTCATACCCCTGCCCATAATCCCAAATTTCTAGCGCCAGGTCGCGATCCTTGACCTCAAGGCGAATCAGCACAGGAAGGTTAGGACGATCGCGATGAGCATGACGCACCACATTGGAGTAAGCCTCTACCAGCGCCAACCGTAAGCGAGAAGACTGACGAGTCCAATCGACCTCATCCCCAATCTCAATCTCTAGACTGCTCAACAACCAGTTCTCAGCAATGCTCAAAAACTTTAAGTCGCTTGGGATGTGAAGCTCAGTTCTCATAGTTAAAGAACCTCCAGAGATAAAATCGTCTGGTCATCTTCTTGAACGGCATTGTGGGATTGGATTTGGGCTAACAGTTGTTTCAAGTCTAAGCGTTCCCCTTCTTGCAGCAGCAATTGCCAAAGTCCGGCTTGTTTTAACATCGAGCCTTCACCCGCCGCTCTAGACGGACAAGTCGGCTTCTCAGAATGAATCGTTGCTTCAGTAATGCCATCACTGGTTAACAAAACGATTTCTTTGGAATGAAGGTCAATGCTGCCTGCGATCGCCGTCCAATCCGGTAAAATCCCCAACGGAACGCCACGCACTTTGAGATAAGTTGGCTCGATCCCACAGAGATCAGGCTGTCTTGACCAGACCATCGGATAAATATGCCCCGCATTGGCGTAAACTAACCGCTTTGTGGCCGGCGTATATCGCGCTATAACCATTGTGATAAAACAGTTTGTGCTGATCAAATCCTGAGACAGAATGCTATTTAGACTCCGCATGACGACATCGGGTTCAGGCGCACCTTCTTGAGACAATTCTCGTCTCAGCACCGAAATCGCACTCGCCATAAACAGCGCCGCCGGAACGCCCTTTCCTGACACATCGCCCACCGCCAGCCAGACATCGCCTTGAGGGTGATGATAGACCTCAAAAAAATCGCCGCCCACCTCTCTCGCAGGGTGACAACAAGCCTGCACCTTCACGCCCTCTAACACAGGCAACGTCTGCCGCAAAAGATTGCTTTGAATCTGTCGAGCGACGGCCAACTCAGCCCGAATCTGTTCTGCTTGCTGTTGGGTTCGCTGGTAAAGCTTGGCTTGTGAAATCGCCAGGGCTGCCTGCTCTGCGACACCTTCGATGAGTTCGATGTCCTCCTTTGACCAGGGACGATCGCCCTCCGCCTGATGTAAAGAGAGAATCGCCAATAGATCTTGCTGATAGGTCAACGGAACTGCTAAATGGGTTTCTCTTTCTGCTGATTTGCGGGGTGGGTCTATTTGTGTCCTTCGATTTACCAAAACCGCTTGCACTAAGGGAGCGTCGCGATCGTCCTGACTCTTAGGGCTAGACTCCTGAGACACGCAGTATCGAGCAGAATGACGCTGAAGACTGGATTCCTCGACGGGATGAAGCATACAGCAAGCCGCATTTAGGGTCTGCCCCAGCGTCTCTACAATGGTTTGCAGCATACTGTGGTAATCGAGAGACTCGCGAATCGCCGTTGTGATTGCATTAAACAGAGATTCTCGGCGCAGTGCCCGACGCAGATCTTCTGTTCTTTGTTTGAGAACTCGATAGGTTTCTGCGGCTTGCTCGACTACGACTTGAAGCTGCTGCGGTTTCCACGGTTTGGTGATGTACTTAAAAACTTTGCCCGCGTTGATCGCCTCGACCAGATCTTCAACATCCGTATATCCCGTCAGCACAATCCGAATCGTATCGGGGTAGCGATCGACCGTTTTGCTCAAAAACTCAGTTCCCAGCATTTCAGGCATTCGTTGGTCAGAAATAATCACGGCCATCTCGCCCTGCTGATCGAGTAGTTTTAGCGCCGAAATTGCACTGTCTGCTCTCACCACATCAAAATCTCGTCGAAAGGTGCGATAAAGCAAGTCCAGATTATCTGGCTCATCGTCTACGATCATCAGCTTGAGCTTGGGGGTAGCTTCCCGTCTCATGCAGTTTTTTGCTCCTATGAGAGTTGGTAGAACTCATCTAAGTGAAGATGCCCCAGTCTTCCGTAAAACTAACCTGGCTTGATTTTGGCGGGGTGTGTATGATGACGCGCTTTATCTAAAACGACCCTCATAAAAAAAGAGCGCATTAGCTGCACCCTTCTCTGTTTGTCAGTTTTGAGATGAATGTGGGGACAAATTAGACCGATTTGAAGTTCAGGATTTGACCCCCTCGATACGACTATCTGCGAGTTGCGCCTCCGATCGCTTGCTGAGTCTGCACCGTGTCGTAGTAGTAAGCCATCTGCAAATTGCCAACATGATGTTTGGAATCATTAGCAACCGTCCCCAAGATCACCGTGGGAGAAATTCTCAGCCCTTCTAGCGCTTGCTTTTGAGCATCGCGATTGGTCTTACCTAGCCGCGTCACAAGCAGCAGCCCATCCGTTTTGGCAGCAACCAGATTTGCATCAGCAAGGCCAATCAGAGGAGGCGTGTCATAAATCACCAGATCAAAGGCAGACTTAAACTGCTCCATGAGTTGCTGCATTTTTACAGAAGACAGCAAGCTGACGGGATCTCGCGAAACCTGCCCAGCGGTCAGAATGAAGAGATTTTCGTCTTGAGGAGACTGCTGCACCACTTGCTTGTAGTCCAAGTTTGAGCTAACCAGATCGCTCAGTCCTTTGGTGTTCACCAATCCCAGACGGTTATGCAACTGAGGGCGACGTAATTCTGCATCCACCAATAAGACCCGCTGCCCCATTGCGGCGGCCACCTGCGCCAGGTACAGTGCGACCGTGGACTTGCCATCTTGAGGGGTTGGAGAACTAACCACCAGAGCGCGCACCGGAGTCTCTGAATGCAGAAGCCGCACATTGGTATAGAGCGATCGAAACGCTTCCAAAAAAGGCACTGCCCCAAACTTACGAGGCTTGAAACCCATAAATTGGCTGGCTCGTTGAAAGACTCCACCCGCGTCAGGTAACGCATTGAGCCGATCCATTTCGTCTAGCTCTTGATTGGTCGGAATCACCCCCAACATCGGGAGGCGAGTCGCTGCTTTGACTTCATCAGGACTGTAGAAGATGTTGTTTAACTTATCGACCAGAAGGGCGATCGCTGACCCCAATAGCAATCCCAAAACAGCTCCTAGTAAGAGGGTTGTTCTAAAGCGAGACTGTCCCGGTTCACCAGGGGCCGCCACCAGTTGCCAGGGGGTTTGTCGCTGTCCAGCATCAATTCTCAGCGCTTCACGCTTGGCTAAAAACTGGTTGAGGTTATCAGTTGCGATCTGAAGTTCACGCTGAATTCGAGTGTACTCACGCGCAATCACAGAAAGTTGCTTCATGCGATCGTTGAGTTGACCCTCGGTGCCAACCAGCGCCTGATTACGAGCAGACAAATCTCGAATCTGACTAGCCACTTCGTCTTGCACCCGTTGGGCTTCGTTATTGATCAGAGGCAGCAGGTTCGATCGCTGGTCTTGCAGCACCCTGACGTTGGGACTGCCATTTACAAATAATGAAGACTCAGCCGCGATCTGAGTGTCCACCGTTTGCAGTTGTTCGAGTAGTCTTTGGTAGCGCGCGTTTTGACTGAGAGCAGTCGTGGCAGCAACGCCGTCTGGCTTTTGAGCAAGCTGAGATTGCAGGTCAGAAAACCCGGAGCGAATCTGATTGAGCGCCACTTCGTTTTCTAAACGCTGCCGTCTAAAAGCGGTCATCTGCTCAGACAGTTCACGGCTTTGCGATTCGGGGTCAAACAGGTTGTACTGTTGGCGAAATTGTTGTAGCCGTTGTTGACCCGTTTCGACTTGTTTTTGCAGTTGAGGCAGTTGGGACTCGATAAAATTTGTCCCCTGGCGCACGTCTGCGAGTCGCTCGTCAAGACTGTAGGCCAGGTAGCTTTTGCTTAATTCGTCCAGAATGGCTTTGACTTTTTCGGGCTTGGAGTCTTCGTAGATAATCTCAACAATTTCTGTGTTGGGCACCGGCTTGATGCTGATACCCGCCGCCAAGCTTTCGTAGGTCAGTTCGGGGTATTGGGGTTTGAATTTGTCTACGATCGGCTGAATGATTTTAGAACTGGTCAACAGCTTCATGCGAGTATCGTCAAAGCCGCGCACCACATTGTTGACATCTCGGCTGGCATTGGCATTGGAATTGAGCGCTTGAGGCAAGGAGGTCACGACCTGAGATTCGGCCGTTACAGGCCGGGTCAAGATCTGGAAGGCACTCTTATAGGTGGGATTTGTGACCGCTTTGACGAGTGCTAGTGAGGTGACAACTGTTGCCACACCTGCGATCAGCAACCCCCGGCGGCGCAGCACCGAGAAGATCTGACCGAGATCTAACACATCATCCTCTTCGGGCTGACCGCCTGTCATGAGCCAGTGAGGGCGTTTACCGTTTTTTGACGATAAGGGGGGCAGCGATTGGGGATATTGTCCGTCCATCTTGACCTCTTCCAACTTGCTTGATGAATAACGATCGTGTATCTCTAGAAATCGATTGAAGCCACACCTTTGAATCGGGTTAATCAGTGTGTTTTGAGGTCTGTTGCCTAAGATTTAAGAAGGCTGGGGGATCTTTTAGGTAAAGTGTCCTGAATTGTGTCATTGTCAACGCCCCCAAAGTTAACTCAGTCTGAGTGTTTCAGTCCAGTAATAGAGACTATCTGAAAATATTGAAAAAGTTCAGGACTGAGAACACGTTGCTAAACGGACTCAAGATTGTGCCTAAGACATCGGTGGCTTTGGTGATACCAGAACGGTTGACCACAATTACGTCATCATTTCGCAGAGCGGGGTTTTTGTTTTCATCGATGCCTCTGGTGAAGTCAATGCCGATCGTCCGTTGAGAGATTGTACTGTCAGGATTAAGGCGAATCAGTTCTACCGTGCTGGTTTTGGCGCGTCGATTGTCAAAGCCGCCTGCTGCTAAAATGACTTTATTCAACGGCGTATTGGGCGGCACTTCTACCACACCCGGTCTGGTCACCTCACCCACCACATTGACGCGAATCGTATCCGGCGAGAAGCTGGCAGACGCGATCTGAGCAGACTCCGCAGCCGTCACCGAGGTCGCCGTGGGAATAATGATCGTATCCCGGTCTTGCAGAATGAGATCCTGGCGCAGATCGCCTTCTTTGAGCAGTTTCCAGAGGTCGATCGTCAGCGTTTGTTCGGCTCCGGTTTTGGTGGTGCGCTTGACTTGAATCTGCCGGACATCTGCCATTGGTTTAATGCCCCCAGCGACCTGAATGGCCCTAGTGATCGTGGGCACGTTGTCGGTCGTATTGTTGTTTGTATTCACGCCACTGGCTCCACCCGGAATTCCAGCAGCGCCTGTACGAGCCGTTCCGGTGACGGTGTAAGGGCCGGGGCGATAGACTTCACCGACAACAGCAATATTGAGCGGCTGGTTGCGGTCAGAAGAAAAGCTCGTGGTTGCCAGTTGAGAAGACTCGGCTAAATTGACTTCGCTGGTTGTCGGAATATAGATTGAGTCGCCGTCACGCAGCACAATGTCTCTTCGCAGATCGCCTGTTTGCACAAAGTCCCACAGATCGACGTTGATCACCTGTTCGCCGCCGTTGGGTTGGGGTCGCCGGAGTTGCGCTCGTCGGAGGTCTGCGGCCTGAGTGATGCCCCCGGCGGTTTGAATGGCGCGTGTCATAGTGGGCAGTTGTGAGCCGCCTTCAGCCGTTGACAGCAGGTAAGAACCGCGACGGTTAACTTCTCCGGAAACGCCAACTTTGACTGGGCGAGGCGCGATCAGGGTAACGGTCACGATCGGGTATTTCAGCAGTTTTGCGTATTGTCGAGAAGCGATCTCTGAGGCTTGAGTCAGCGTCATGCCGCGCACCGGGATCTTGCCCACTTGCAGCAAGCTAAGGGAACCATCGACCAACACCTGAGTTTCTAGATTGAACTGAGGCAGCCGAAAAACTTCGATTCGCACGCGATCGCCCGATCCCAGGGTGTAAGATTCATCCACTGACGCGCCGCTAAAGGCCTGTGAGCTGGTGCCAGGAGTCTGAGTGGGCGGTAGTTGCGTTGCGTTGAGCGGGGAAGCTGTGGCCCAGGTGAGGAGGGTCAATCCAGCAAGGGAAAG
>NZ_JBJPHU010000199.1:0-7026 GCF_052939515.1 Phormidesmis sp. 146-33 | reverse complement strand
TACCAAGACTATTCCAATGCGGATCTGACCGTTTTTCTAATCATGCAACAAAGCCATTCACAGCCTCAAGTTTGGAGCATTGATTCACAAAGGCTATCACCGCGACCCCACCATCATCACCGCCGAGAAAGTGTTAGAAATGGCGACGATCGACGGTGCCAAAGCAATCGGACTGGATGCTGAAATTGGCTCGATCGAAGTTGGTAAAAAAGCCGATCTGGTCGTGCTAAACTTCGACAGTTTTTTCGCCAATCCCATTCACTCGCCGCTCTCTAGCCTCGTCTACTCCGCCCTGGGCAACGAACCCGAACTAGTGATGATTGACGGTCAGATTGTGATGCAAGACCGAGTAATGACGACTGTATCCGAAGCAGACGTGATGAAAGCTGCCCAGATTGCCGCCGACGATTTAGCAAAACGAGCCGGAACTGAGCGATTTAAGAAAAGACCCTGGCGATCGTTGGCAACTTGACAGTCTCACTCAACACCCTTTTGAAAGGTTCGGATTGCTTCTCCTGCGCCCGTCTCAGCCATCGAGAAGCGTTTTAGTAAACCATCGTCAACTCTGCCAGATGCCAGAAAAAATGCTTTTTACGGCTAATGCAATGCGGGTCAAGTCTTCATTGAGTAGTGGGGGACAGTCAGCACTCTTTTTCAGTCCCGCTTCAAACAGTTGTCTCCCTTCGCTGGCGAGCAGATGTAGGGCATGAGCAAGGTCTCGATCGATCGCCCCTTCTTCTTTCAACGCCTCAAACACCACCTTCAACGCCAGCAAAATTGAGGTCACCTGGCCCGGCATAGGAGGATGGCTGCGCTGGAGCCGCCCCAAAAAAGTATCGGCAACACCAAAGCGAGATTGGTCTAACAAGAGACGACGAGCAGAGTCATAATCCACGATCGCAACGCTCACACAAACAATGTTTTAAGTTTAGCCTACCGATTCGCTGCTCAAAAAAATAGAGGGAGTAGACTCTGTTTGTCCTCTCCCCCATCGTTGTCAGGCTGTGAGCCGTCTTGAAGTTTCTTTCTTAGCAGTTGAGTTTGCTTTTTGAGTTGTCGCTGACGGGCAGTGCCGCCTTTGCCTTTGTGGTTGCGCCCCTCACGGCGAGGAGACTCCCAGCGCTTGAGCAGTCGAGCCATATTTATATCTCCGAATCGTTTCTTTAGTTTACTACAACAAAAAGAACTCTCTTTCCTGAAGATTTTTAAGCTCGATCGTCCTATTTCGGAAAAGCGAGAGAGCTTTCTCATTTCGGACTACTTTTCATTAGCCTCTCCCAAATGGTGCTACAAGTAATTCTTCTCTAACAATTAAAGAATCTAGGAATTGATCAGTATAAGTGCCGAAATAGAGGAGTTATCCTGCGAAGATTTGGTATAAAACCTTGAAAAACAGGAGTTATGCTGATTGTATACAGGATAATTATCTTCAGAATCCTTTTACACTGTTTGTTCTAGTCAAACGGCAGAAATAATAGTTGGGCTGCTTGAGTCACTGGTGAGGGCGTGGTTGAAAGATTGCTTGTTAGTGTTCAAAGTTAAATTGTTTTCAAGTGATCAGCGAGGACAGTATTTCAGGGTTACTTGTTGGGATTCAAGGGCAAATTAAGTAGCGAAATCTTGCAAGTCCGCATTATTCAGCCAATCAATCACTGACGGATTTTTAGGCATCCATTCTAAAAAGCTTCTAGCTTTACTGGAACGAATGCGACTATTTGAGCCAAACGCAAAGTGAGCGCCTTCCTGTCCCCATTCTTTAACGGCTTCTTCCACTGTCCAACTTTGAGCAGTTCCCTCAAAGCCAAGCTGACTATGGATCGTTTCAGCCATTGTTTTGAAGCTTGATTCTCCATTTTCGAGAAAGAAAAATGAGCCGCTCGGAGCTTTTTCAAGCGCCAGTAAATAGGCGCTCACGACATCTTCGATATGGATAGTTGACCAAGTGTTTTCTCCTCTGCCGATGTATCGAGCCGTTCGACCTTTCTTAGCGATCTCAATCATTCGAGGAATCTGAATGCTCTGAGGATGCAACCCTGTTCCCTGCCCATAAATCAGACAAGGACACATCACGACAGAATGGACTCCCTGAACACTTCCTTCGATGACTCGTGTATCGACTGCTACTCGTCCAATTTTCTCAAAGCGAATCGGACGTGGAATATCCTCATGAAAAATCCGATCGCTGAATTCGCCAGCCGCACGATCTCCAACGATGCTTGATCCACTCGTATGAATCAGCTTCTTGCCTGAACCTTCAAGCGCCCGGAGCAGCACATCTACAACAAACGGGTTATCTGCATCTGCGGCATTGATGACGGCATCTGCTGAATGAGCCGCTTGAAAGAGAACTTGTTCATCATTTAACGTTCCGGGAATGGGTTCAACGCTTTTTTGCTTGAGCAGCTCTGCTTTATCAGTTGACCTGCATAAACCCATCACCTCGTACCCGGCAGACACTAGGGCAGTAGTAATCGAACCGCCAATATAACCAGAGGCTCCAGTCACGAAAATCTTCATTTCTCAATTTGTGGATGAGACTGCAATCTGATTATGCAAAATTGCTTAGAATTGCGTAAGAGCGTACATTTCTGTGCGTCAGTAACAGTTATGTTACTGATTCTGCGATTTGAGAGGAGTCTGAATGAGACATAAATCTTACGAGGGGGCACACGGTTGCTACATAGAGGCTGCTCTAGAAGTCGTTGCTGATAAATGGAAAGGCGTTATCCTCTACCACCTATTAGACGAACCCAAGCGATTTAATGAACTAAACCGCGCCTTTCCAGAACTATCGCACCGAATTTTGACAAGGCAATTGCGAGAATTAGAACATGATGGTGTCATTAGTCGAAAGATTTATCCAGAGATTCCGCCAAAAGTTGAATATTCATTAACGGATTTAGGTCGATTGCTCAAGCCAGCCTTGCTATCTCTCGAAGCTTGGGGAATTAAGTATGTTGAAATGACAAGATATTCAAAATCTTGTTCGACAGATCAGGCTAAGTAGCTCGTTCCGCTGTGGCAGCAGCCCAACAACCCGATTGGAGCGGACTGTTGTTAGATTTGGGTCAGGATGCATAAAATACTAGCAGCCGCTCAACTGTGCCGTTGGGCAGCCTCTCGCGGGGAGCGCAAAGATACAGGCTTCTCTCGTTCAACTCGTTGTTTCGAGAGTCTCGCGTTTGGTTTGCTTCGTTGATTGTGGGTTCGTTGATCGCGGTGCTGCAAAGATTCTTCGTCATGTTGCGCGAAGCATTTCTCGTTCAGTGCGAAGAAGCTCCCCAACACGTCGGTGCAGCGGACTGATTTGCCCTTCTCGTCTGCGTTTCGGGTTGATCTATAGCCGCTGACCTTTGCCGTTATGCCGCTTAGTTTATCGGTTGGGGCTGTACGTCAAGGATGTCGGTGGGGCGTTTGATGTTAAGTTGGTGCTGTTTGTAAGTACTTGAAAATTAGCCTCATCTCGACTGCAATACAACCATGAGCGATCTTGTTTTGACCTCAGCTTGTCAACTTGCCCAGATGATCCGCGATCGCGAAGTTTCTGCGGTTGAGGTGCTAGATGCTCATTTAGAGCAAATCGCCAAGCACAACTCCAAAATCAATGCGATTTGCACCTTAGATGAAGAACAATCTCGTCAACGAGCCAAGCAAGCCGACGAAGACCTAGCTCAAGGCAAAAATTGGGGCGTACTCCACGGTATTCCAATGACTGTCAAGGACGTTTTTGAAACCGCAGGACTTCGCACAACTTCAGGTTATAAGCCGCTGAAAGATTATGTTCCCAAGCAAGATGCGGCGGTAATTGCACGACTAAAAGCAGCCGGAGCAATTATTCTAGGGAAGTCGAATTTGGCGGAGTTAGCGGGTGATTTCCAAAGCACCAATAGTCTTTTTCCGCGTGTCAATAATCCTTGGAACTTAAATTGTACGGCGGGAGGCAGTTCTGGCGGGAGTGCAGCGGCGATCGCAACGGGTTTAACGCCGTTAGAGTTAGGCAACGATTTCGGTGGTTCCATGCGCCAACCTGCCCATTTCTGCGGTGTGTATAGCTTGAAGCCAACCGATCGTCGCGTTTCCACGAGGGGGCATATTCCAGAAGTCCCCGGAATGCCTAAGTGCATCCGTCAAATGATGACCGTGGGATGTTTTGCCCGATCAGTTGAGGATTTGCGATTATGTTTTTCTGTGATTGCGGGTGCTGATCCTTTGCAACCAGATGTGCCGCCTGTGCCTCTTGACACGCCATCTGGCAAGTCTTTGTCAAATCTGCAAATTACATGGATGGATGGTTGGGATGAAGTTCCCGTTTGTTCCGAGATCGCGGCAGCGATTCAATCCGTTATCCAAACCCTGATTGCATCAGGGTCGAACGTGCAACGCTGGCAACCAGACAACCTTGACTTAGCTGAGATGTTTCAAGTTTGTAATCAAGTCACAGCATTCAATAATGTCTATGCCCAAGCATCTGATTGGAATACAGCTCGCAGGGCACTGAGTTTTATGTTTCGGGAAGCAACTCAAGGCGAGAAAGCCCTGAGAAACTTAAATAATCTGAGTCAGCTTTTCCCCACATTATTGAATCCAAAATTGAAAGATTATTTTGAGGCGCTGACTGAGCGCGATCGCCTGATTGTGCAAATGGATCAAGAGCTTGCTGAATGGGATGTGCTGATCTGCCCAGTGTCAGCAACGCCAGCTTTTACGCATCGCCCTAGCGGAACAGCAACTGAAATCGATGGTAGACAAGTTCCCTATCTTCTTGCGTCAAGTGCTTACACGATGCCATTTGCTTTTACAGGGCATCCTGTTATCGTGATTCCAATCGGGAAAACCCAGACAGGGCTACCCATTGGAATGCAGATCGTTGGAAAGCGTTGGCGAGAGATAGAATTGCTTGCGATCGCTCAGGAGATCGATCAAGTCGTCGGTAGATTTCAACGCCCTCCGGGTTACTGAGCGATTGTCATTCGTAGCAACGCCGCATAACAAGCCGGTTGGAGCGGACGTGCAGGGTTTTCTCGTCTATCGTTTAAGTTTTCTGGTCGCCGCTCAACCGGAGCGTTATACGGCTTGATTTATCAGTCTTGGCAGAGGTTCAAAAGATGTCTGTAGATGTTCCAGATTAAGTTTAGTTTTTACGTATAGAAGTGCGATACGGTTGATGAGAAGGGTTATATGCCTTAACAATTAAGATCAATTGATGTCCAGCATGAGGAAAGCTGACCGTCTTTTTCAACTGGTGAATCTTATCAGATCCCACCAACCCATTACAGCAGAACAACTCGCTGAACGAGTTGGTGTTTCTGTGCGTACAATTTACCGATATATCGACGATCTTTCAGTGAGTGGTATTCCAGTCTACGGTGAGCCTGGTGTCGGTTATGCTCTGGATGAAGATTTTGAGTTACCGCCGCTCACTTTAACTCATGATGAAATTGCCGCTCTGATGTTGGGTGTTGAAATGTTGTCGCGATCGACTGGGACTGATTTGGAGGCAGCAGCAAAAACGCTTCTCAGCAAAATTGGAGCAGTGTTGCCACCACGCAGTTTTGATCCAACTCGCGCATCTATTCGAGCGTTAGGTCATCTTTTGAATGACCAAAGCTTAAGGTATTGGAACGATCTTTATCGAGCCATTCAACAGCAAAAAGCCGTCAGAATCGAGTACATGAGCCTGAATGAGCAACTGTCTTAGAGAATCATCTTCCCGTTGGGACTATTCTGCTGGGGCAGTAAATGGACGGTTGGAACATGGTGTACGCTCAGAAAAACCTACAGAGATTTCCGCATTGATCGCATTCAAGATCTTGATTTCGCTTCAGATTTTGAATTTCCAAGTCAAGCAATTAATCTTGATACATATACAGAATTTCAACTTGAGAGAATGAAATTATCTGGATTTCAGCCACTGACATAACGCTGTCAGGAGCAGAGTTCTATGTTGGACAACATCCAAGAACTTGTGATGGAGTCGATTTTGCCATGTTTGAGATGTTTCCTAACTTTTGGACTCCTGTGTTGCCTGTCGCTGAAATTGGGACAGTTCCCATTGCAGTTGAATTAGCGGGCGAATCACTCGTTCTATTTCGGAGTTCGTCTGGTCAGTTTGCAGCGTTTCTGGATCGCTGTCCTCATCGCGGTGCGCCGCTTTCACAGGGACAAGTAACAGCCGACGGTTGCCTTGAATGTCCCTATCATGGCTGGAAGTTTGCCTCAAATGGCGATTGCGTTCAGGTTCCCTTCAACTCACTCAACCCAAATCACCTTTCCAAACTGTCGATCGTGAGCTTTCCGGTCAGAGTGATTGCAGGGATGCTCTGGATTTTTACAGGAACCGAAGATGTGCCAGAACCAGAGTTGCCGTCGAGCTTATTAGAGTCCGAGGATCGCTATGTAATTCACCATGAGATCTGGAATGCTCATTGGACACAGGCAGTTGATATTTCGCTGGATTATCTGCATCTTCCTTTTGTTCATCGAAATTCATTTGGTGGCGAGCTAAATGACGCAGCACACAAAGATGCGATCGCCCAAATCAGTGTTACTTCAACAGCAGATGGGATGACGGTTACTAATCGGCTCAATACCTTATCCTCTGGAACTGAAATTGACTGGCATCAGCCGAATAATATCGTTTTAAACCTAGACGGAATGCCTCTTCTTCCCCATTTCTTTGCCGTTCCGATTAACACTCAGCAAATGCGATTTATGCAGGTTCTTCTACCCAACCCTGGAATCGATCGGAGTAACTTCGATTTTGCTGAGTTTTTTGCAGCATCCGACGACGATCGGACTATGGTTGAGTCACAAATCGGTGAAGTTCCCAATGTAAACGAAGGATATAATGTGCCTACTGATGAACCCTCACTGAGATTTCGTCGTTGGTACTACCGCGCAGTGAAAAATGAGAGAACAGAAGCTACTCAAGACACGAGTGCTGGTAGATGACATTCAGTGGCGACAGCCGTATAATCGGGTCGCCGGAGGGTTTTCCCCTCCAGCTCCCACAGCACCCCGCATGCG
>NZ_JBJPHU010000198.1:0-7125 GCF_052939515.1 Phormidesmis sp. 146-33 | reverse complement strand
TGGGCGTGTTTGAATTTGATAAGTTTGCGGCGGGGACGGAAGCGATCGCCCACACCCTAGCCGAACTCACACCCAAAGGCACTACAACCATTATCGGAGGCGGTGACTCAGTAGCAGCCGTCGAAAAAGTTGGTCTTGCCAGTCAGATGAGCCACATTTCTACAGGTGGCGGTGCCAGTCTCGAACTGCTCGAAGGTAAAGAATTGCCCGGAATTGCAGCCCTGGACGAAGCGTAAAAAATTGGGGAATGGAGGTCGGGAGCCGTTTGGTCAAAGCTTTCTACAGCCTATTCCCCTTTACAATTGCCCTGAGATGGGCTGACAGGTGTTGCCATCTTTGCCAGATGAGTTGCGTGAAATCAGTTCTTCGCGCTGCAAGATCTGATTGTCGTAGCCAAAAACTCGAATGTCACATACGCCCGTTGCACCCGGAGCGACGATCGCAAACATGCCGTCTGGACTCTCATCACGCAGGCTTTTGCCGTTGTTAAAGGTGGCTTCGATCGCCGAGACCTGGGGTGACAGTACTTGACCATAGAGAACGGTGTGGCGGTCTTTGCCTTTGACGGCAGCGCGGTTTACTCCGTAGTCAATCAGCTTGGCTGACGTAGATTTAGCCTTTTGAGATTCCTGAGTCGGATGGCTCCCACTGCTGCTCAGGTGCCACTCCATGCCGATTCGCTTCATGGCTCGGTAGCTTAATACCTGTTTTGAGGCCTTCTTTTCGCTGGCAAAGGTGGGCTTATCGTCATCTGGGCAAGCCCCCCGATAAACCGCGACGATGCCCTTCGACCATTTGCGCGTGGTCAAGACCTGAAAGTTCTTTGCTTCTAAATCTGGCCTACCGGGACATGAAAAAGGCTGGCGTAGCGCTTCTTCTGGAGTCGCAGCGACCAATGAAAACGTGTATCCTCCCGCCGCCGTCAAAACCAGACAACCTATCAGACAACCTGCCCATCGTCGATTCATGGTTGATCGCGCTTTCTATAGATTAAGAACTTGATAGCCTCACTTTGCCCTAGTTGCCCAAAGTCTTAACTCTTTCTCAAGTTGAGTCTTCTTCATGAGTGTGATTCAAAATTCAGGCTTGTCACGAAATAGCCACTTACGATCGAGCCTTTATGAAGATGCTCAAAAAGCAAAGTCGCTGGCGATCGATTAAAATTCACCAACGACTCGTTTAACTTATCAGCACTCTATGATTCAAAAGGTTCAAGCTGATCAATTCTCAACCAGGCATTGGGTGTGGGCACGGCACCAAACTTAACGAAAGCATAATCGCCCTTCATATCGACCACTTCGCCCTTAGTTTCATAAATGTAGGAGGGAAACCGCGCATCGCTGGCCTGTGCCTCCAAACTGTTTTCTAGTTTTTCTCGCACCGCACGCACCAGATCGCCTCTTTTGATTGCCATAATTTACCTCAAACTGGACTTACTTAGCATTTTAGGCAGTTTTGGGTGAAGATTTTAGACAAATAATAGATGGATACGATTGATGTGTGAGGTTGGGTTAATAGATGAGAGTGCGGTATGTCGCGACTTCAGATTAACTAAGGTGGCTTAATGGTTCAAGAAATGATGCAAGAGACTGCTCTGCTACGCCTGTTACAGCTTGCCAGTTCTACGTTGCCTGTGGGAGCTTACAGCTATTCAGAAGGGGTTGAGGCGATCGTTCAATCTGGAAAAATTGAGAGTGCAGAAAGTCTAGAACATTGGCTAAGACAAGAATTGCGGTATGGAGCGGTGCGCCTCGAAGCGGCTGTGATGGTGCGGGCGGCCCGTTCGCTCTCTGACCCTGCCACTGTGCTGTATTGGAACCGCTGGCTATCGGCTGTGAGAGAAACCGAAGAACTACGATCGCAAAGTTGGCAAATGGGGCGATCGCTACGATGCCTCTTTCAAGACCTTCAGCCCGACTCACTGCTTCTCACGCCTCACGCCTCGCTCCTCAGCCCCTCCGAAAACTGCAACTTTGCGATCGCCTTCGGCATTGTGTCCGCGAGTTGGGAAATTGATGAACGATCGGCAGTGTTGGGCTATCTCCACAGTTGGGCGACCAATTTGATCAGCGCTGGCGTGAAACTGATTCCCCTCGGACAGACGGCTGGACAAAGATTATTGCTGGGATTGGGGGAAGCGATCGAGCGATCAACTCAAGAAATTCTGACGCTGCAAGACGACGACCTCTCGACCTGTGGCTGGGGATTATCCCTGGCAAGTATGGCCCATGAAACGTTGTACAGTCGCCTGTTTCGCAGCTAAATATGAGTCCTGTACAATGAATTGCAAACAGTAAATTTTAATCAGGTTGTCAATTCAATGAATCTCTTGCGTTGTTGACATCTTCTGCTTCTCAAGCTGCCAATTTTGGGGGACTTTCAGACGAGGGTTCTCAGTGAGTTCTAAGCATTGAATTGTAACCAGCGACGACTACAACTTTTCGGGTCAAACCAGAAGCAAAAATTCTATGAATGCATTTCGAGTGGGAATCGCGGGGCCAGTTGGATCGGGCAAAACGGCGCTAGTGGATGCGTTGTGTAAGGCAATGCGGCAAACGTTCAACATTGCGGTTGTAACGAATGATATCTATACGCAAGAAGATGCTCAGTTTTTGGTGAAAAGTCAGGCCCTGGAGCGCGATCGCATTCTCGGTGTTGAGACGGGGGGGTGTCCTCATACGGCGATTCGAGAAGATGCGTCAATGAATTTGGCGGCGATCGAAACCCTCGAACAGCGATTTCTAAATCTAGATTTAATTCTGGTTGAAAGTGGCGGTGACAATCTAGCTGCAACCTTTAGTCCCGAACTTGTCGATTTGAATATTTATGTGATCGACGTAGCAGGCGGCGACAAAATTCCCCGAAAAGGTGGCCCAGGTATTACAAAGTCTGATTTGCTTGTCATTAATAAAATAGATCTAGCTCCCTATGTAGGTGCTGACTTGAGCGTTATGGAGCGCGATGCTAAAAAGATGCGCGGAGACAAGCCTTTCGTCTTCACAAACCTCAAACTTAAAGTTGGACTGAGCGAAATTTTAGAGTTTATTCAAACTCAAGCGGGGTTTGCTCTTGGTACAAGATCGACAACTCAGCGTGATTTGCACTTGCATTAACGATAAGCAGGGTGCAGTAGATTTAAGCGAAAACGGCCACAAACCAAACTGTAGTTAGTCAACTAGCTAATTCAAGGTATTTAGATTGCACGAGCAATATACCTAGCAAAGATGCCGTCTGGTGAATACACAACATCCTCAATATGAAAGCCAGCACGCTCTATCATTGGCTCCAGAAGCCAAGTGAAGGTTGAATGCTCATCACGGATGTGTTCTTCGAGATCAGTCCGAGTCCAGCCATCTTCAGGAGCGTCGTTGAGCGTGGCACACCACTCATCAAGGCGATCCGTTGCTTCTGACGGATCGAAGTTGTAGACAACATCCCACAGCCGAAGCACACCTCCCGTCCGAACGATATGTCGAAGTCGTTGAAGAGCTAGAGCTTTCCAGAAATCGGGAAGGTGATGGAGTGCATAGCGAGAATAGACGATATCAGCTTGCCTTCCTTGGTGTTCATAAGTGAGAAAACCAGACTGGACAACTTTAACATTCCGTAGGCAAGACTCACTAACCTTTGCCTTGAGCACGTCCAGCATTACAGGCGAAACGTCAACTGCAACCACCCGTGTACACATTGAGGCAACAGCAAGCGTGAACTGTCCAGTACCTGCGCCAATGTCTATCACTTCTGATTGCTCATTAAGTCCAAACCTTTTCATAAGTGCCAGCTCTTCCATGACACTAGCATCTTCCTTAACGTCATATTGAGATGCGTGCTCGGCATCAAGATTTTCTCTGCCTGCGCTCTTCAATTCGTCTAGCATCCAATGGTTTTTTTTCTCAATCTTGTTCATCTTTCACTTGATCCCTAAATCAATAGCAATATTCTACTTTTTACCCAATGTTATCTTGACCTTGAAGTTCAGCATAACGTTGCTGTTCAGTGGCTATCCACAACCTCTGCCATAACACCAACCAACTTTGTTGCCCGCTGCAACAGCGTTGTTCTGCCGCGTTTGAGGCGAGAGTTTAACGACTCCAAACGATATCACAGACATAATTTGTCAGGCATTACTTGACACTCTACTCGACAAAGATGTAAGGTAGTACTTGACGGTGAGCAGGCAACCCCATGAAAAACCGACTGAAAGAACTTCGCCAACTGCACCGATGGTCACAAGCTGAACTTGCCAGACAACTGGGAGTCAGTCGTCAGTCAGTGAATGGGTTTGAATCTGGAAAGTTTGACCCCAGCCTAGAGATGGCTTTCAAAATTGCCAGCCTGTTTAATGTCGCGATCGAAGAAATATTCATTTATGAGAGGACACACGCGATGCCGACTCTAGTTGAACAAGTCAAAAACTTCATTGAAGAGAATATCAATTCTTTGGTGGAGGGTGGAGTGCTGAGTGCTGAGGATTTGCTGGAGCGTTATGCTGCTGGAGAACGGGATTTTAGTGGAATCTACCTGATCCGGTTAAAATTTGGGAAAAAGTTTCCGATGGGTGTTGACTTGAGCGGAATCAATTTGAGTGGTGCTAATTTGAGTGAGTCCGATTTGCGGAAAGTTAACCTGAGTGGTGCTAATTTGAGTGGAGCCGACCTGAGCAACTGTTGGATCAAGAAGGCTAACTTGAGTGAAGCTAATTTGAGTGGAGCCGACCTGAGCAACTGTTTGATTGAGAATGCTAACTTGAGTGGTGCTAATTTGAGTGGTGCTAATTTGAAAAATACTCAGATGACCGAAAGTAATCTCAGTGGTGCTGATTTGACTAGTGCTAACCTTGTTTACACTATTTTGACTGGTTCTAATTTGACTAATGCCAACCTTACAGATGCTCATTTCACCTACGTGATCGGTTCTAATGGCAAAATCATCAATTACAACGATTCTCCCAATTGAACAAAATTGATGCTCAATCTGTGAACAATCAACTGACAGAAACCGTTTGAGCCAGACTAAAGAACGACTGAAACTACTCTACACCTACTAGATTTTTGAGGTCTTAGTAGGTGTTTTGTTGTTCATCTAACCAGTAATTCTCAAACCACCGCCACCACCTGTAACGTAAGCGGCAGAAATGACTGAAACGAAGTGCAAAGACTCTATACCGTCTGCTCCACTGTGTTGTTAGACCATGCCTCACCGATCGCTTACGATAGACGCATTCACGCTTGTCTGAGAGTTTAAGCGATATCTCTTGATGAGTTAATTCTCTTGGTCAACAATCTCAGTTAGCTCAGAACAAACCCAGTCCAAGTGTGATCCTGTAATGAAAAAACCGAATCATAACGCTTCCACTAAGTTGGTATTTTTTTTGGGTTTGCTGCTTGTGTTCAGCGGTACAGTAATTGCCTGCCTCAACCCATTGGCTTCCCTAACCCCCGATTATTTCCCCCTCCGCGTTGGTGATTGGTGGCAGTACCAAACCGTCGATGTGGAATCTTCTGTTTACGGATCTGTCACTTCCAAATATAAGTTGAGCGTGGTGAGTCAGGAGAGACAAACCGATGGCACGCTCCTGTATGTAATTGGAACACCGTCTATTGACAAGCTAAGTGAACTATTCTCGCGAGAATGGTACTCTAAACCTGCTGGGCAAGTGCTTGCTCATCGCAATGAATATCCCCTATGGTCGAAAGAGAATCGAGGTTTTTCGTTTGAGCCGCCACGCATTGTACTCAAAAATCCGCTACAACCAGGACATTCTTGGGTGTGGGAGGGCAAGGGATTTTTTGGGGTGCCCACTATTGAAGTGAGTAAGGTTGTCGCCAGCGAAACTGTGGTTGTTCCGGCAGGTAAATTTATAGCCATGAAAGTTGAAACGCAGGGATCGCTTGGATCGGTGATTCCGATTCCAAAAACTATCTCCTGGTATGCCAGTGGGGTTGGGTTGGTGAAGTCAGAGTAATATTCTAACTACAAAAGTTCTAGACCTGCCGCCCGTACTACGGAACTCCAGGATTACAGCTTTAGAACCAAAACCTAATCCTGTTTTGTCAACGAGATCTGTGATTTAAGGGACACAGTAAATGATGCGGTTGCTGTCATGCGGGCTAACGACCCGCTTCACCCGCCGCTAGTAACCTTTCGTTCTCAGCCAACCAACTCTCAACGGTCGGTGTGCAAGCGGATTGTGAGCTGGCTGATCGCGACTACGATTGCAAAACCGCTACACGACATAATTCTAAACCGTTTCCGTCATACCCGGAATGTGTCTCAACGACTCGAAACCCATACCCTTCTAGCTCTTGATCAACCCAGCCCTGAGTTAAATCATCACGACGACTGCGATATTGAGAAATGATCAATCGACCGCTTTGAGCAACAAACTCAGCCAATAATCTTTCGACAAAAGGCTTTCGATAATTGCGCGGCACGTAATCGAGTTCAGTTCGCACATAATCAAAGCACTGCGGCGGAGTCCAATTCCAGGCGTTACCCATATAAATATTGCCCGAAGATTGAAGGCGTTGTCGAGCTAAATCAACAAGTTTGGCTGAATAGTCCAGACCGTGAGGTGTAATCTCAACGCCTTTTAACTTTGCCCAAGCGACTAGACACTCCAACAAATACCCATTCGCACAACCAATATCGAGATATGTACCTGATCGCTTCACTGGTGCTATGTTTACGATCCGAAGTCGTATCCAATCCTCAAATGTCCCACTCTTACCAGATTGTTGCCACGCAGTAGGTGCGACTGCATACGCTGTTGCCAAGGTTTTTTTGACCTTTGCAAACCAATCTTGTAAATCGACCAACGCTACATCATCAAAGGCAAAACCACATTGACAATGCTTAATCGACTCCTTGACCTCTTGTAAACATTGAGGGCAACGCATAGCTAGTCAAAGTTAAAAACAATTCAAGATCCAATTAATTTTCCCTGCCCACCGACGACTTGTAAACAACGCTCCTATCGACCAGAACGAAGCCAGCTAACGTTCCGGTTGAGCGGCGATGAGAGAACTTAAACGCTAGACGAAAAGACTCTGAACGTCCGCTCCAACCGGGTTGTGTACGCCCAGCATGGGCGTGAACTAATGGGGTGAAAGTCCCCTGTCGGAG
>NZ_JBJPHU010000197.1:0-7262 GCF_052939515.1 Phormidesmis sp. 146-33 | reverse complement strand
TGTGATATTGAAATGCCTAATATGAATGGGTTTGAGTTTCTTAACTACCGCCGTCAAGATGCTCAACTCTCACTTACTCCTACGGTGATGCTTACGTCTCGCAGCAATGAAAAACATCGCCGACTAGCAATGCAATTGGGTGCTACTGCCTACTTTACTAAGCCCTATCTAGAACAAGAGTTTTTAGCAGCACTCAAAAACATCCTCGATTCCTGCAAAATTGCATAAGCATTGAAAAAGCTTTGTTGGGCAATCTGAAATGCTTTGATGCGGCTGGTTATGCGGTAGAACGACGATTCCCTGTTATTACAGCTCTCTACTGACCTCCTCTAGGCTATCCGAGATTTTGCACAATTGGGATGCTCCCAGATTTTAATATTTTTCAAATAGTTTCCCATTCAGGAAAGAAGTTGCCAAAAAAGAATGTTAATTTTGGTTCTCTCCCTGGCGATGTCCCTGAGCTACTCAGCCTGCCGTGCTGACAACAGGATGCCTCTGCTTTCAAAACTGCTGACTCCTCGTATTTTTTGAATTTGGAATTGCTGCCCTAAACCCTCCCAAACCACTCTCAAAGTTTCCCAGGACTGGCAGATTGGGGGGCAGAAGCCCTAAACACCGAAGCGAAAAAACTGAATCGAATTCACATTGAACTAAACCAGCGAGAAAGCCAAAATACAGACGAACAAACTCTTAAATTCCTCCCTCATCCCTCATCCCTCATCCCTCCTACTCAATCAGCCCCCGTCCCTTAATTTCTGCTAACTTTTCTTCGGTCAACACTTCGCCCTGAGTGTAGTAGCCAGCCGCTTTTTTGGCCTCAATCTCGACCATCGCATCAGCGGGAATCAGTTCGTCAGGAATGGGAACCCGTTCGATAATTTGAATGCCCGATTGGGTAATCGCGTTGTACTTCATATCGCTCATCGAAACGAAGCGATCGATGCGCGTAATTCCCAACCAGTGCAATACATCAGGCATCAGTTCTTGAAAGCGCATATCTTGAACGCCCGCCACACACTCAGTTCTGGCAAAGTAGGCATCCGCACGATCGCCCCCCTCTTGACGTTTGCGAGCGTTGTAGACGAGAAACTTGGTGACTTCTCCCAGCGCCCGACCTTCTTTTCTCAAATAGACAATCACGCCTGCACCGCCTTCTTGAGCCGTTTGGATGCAGGCCTCAATGCCATGAACGAGATAAGGGCGACAAGTGCAAATGTCTGATCCAAACACATCCGATCCATTACACTCATCATGCACCCGAACGGCGAGCGGCTTGTTGGGATCAGTAATGGCAGCCGGATCGCCCACGATGTAAACCGTCAGACCCCCGATCGGAGGCAAAAACACCTTGAGATCTTGACGAGTAATCAGATCGGTAAACATGCCGCCTGTGTGTTCATACAACGTGCGACGCAGCAAACTTTCTTCAACGCCCAGCCGTTTGGCAATGCCGGGAAGATACCAGACAGGCTCGATCGCCGCCTTAGTTACAACCAAATTGCCCCCGGGTTTCATGATCAAACCATCTTCTTGCAATCGACCTTTGGCGACGGCTTCTTGCAGTTCTGGCATGTTGATGTGGGCTTGCGTGATGGCGATCGACGGTCGAATATCATAGCCCTGTTCATACAAATCAGAATAAACTTCGCCCACCAAAGCGCCAAACGGATCGAGTGAAACAATGCGATCGGGGTCAGCCCAGGCAGGATGTGGCCCAAGGTGCGCCGCCGGGGAGGTATTTGTCAAATCTGCGCGATGGTTGGCTTGTAGACTGCCACTGGCCACTGCTAGAGCGCGATAGACGGCGTAAGAGCCTGAGTGAGTGCCAATCACATTGCGATGAGCGGGATTGAGAACTGTGCCAATAATTGGGCCACGTTTGAGCGGATCGGCGGCTCCCCAATGAAGGGCGATCGGCTTGGGGCCAAATTGAGCCGGGTGAGACGACAGAACAATATGCTTTTGTTGTGGATTGACAGATTTACCGACCATCGCTAGACACTCCCTTGCACCGTTATCAGGACGCGATCACTTGGGTTAATACGAGGTTGATGATCTTTCGCTGCGTTGTTGGCTTCTGCCCCCCAACCCCCAATTTGGAGAGACTCTAAGACAGGCGTGGCTCAAAGTTTCTTAATAAAGGGCGATTTAAGAAGTTAATGAATCGGCAGCCAAAGCGAGAAGTTCATCAAATTTACGTTGGGTTAACATCAGTTCGATGAATCTTTCGCTACGGTGATTAATCCGGGCAGCCCCCCAAATCCCCCACGAGTAGGGGACTTTGAACCAGAATTCTTCTCTGAAATTCCCCAAAATTGGCAGCTTGGGGGGCAGAAGACTTGAACAACGAAGCGGGAAATTCATCAAATTCACGTTGGCATTAGAATCCATGATTTTAGCAGCAGAATTTTACATCTCGAAGTATTCTAAAAGGCAGAAATCTTTACCTTTCCAAAGGCTTGACCCTTGAGTTAGATAAGCTTCAGGCTTTGTTGTCTCGCAGCGCTTGAATGATCTGCAAGTTTGCTTTGGGAAAGGGGTACTGATCCAAGTCTGACAACTCAACCCAGCGCACTTCATCACAGGCGATCGCTTGCGGTTCTCCACTCACATATTGGCAATGATGCACATTCAGCCTGACTTTAAAGTGAGTATAAGTGTGGTCAACGACCATTAAGCGATCGCCCACTTCAATTTCAATGCCGATCTCTTCTTGAATCTCGCGCCTGATGCAAGCCTCGATCGTTTCACTGGGTTCGACTTTTCCACCCGGAAATTCCCATAAGCCACCCAATAAGCCGTCTGATTTGCGGCGATCGATGAGAATCTGCTGCTGGTCGTTCCAAATTACTGCTACGCCAATTTCTTTGTGGGGAATGGGGGCACGCGCTTCTGACATAGGCACCTGAGATTGCATGTCTAGATTGTAAGCCTGACAGTGCAATTGCCAGGGACAAATCAAACAAGCAGGATGGTGAGTTGTGCAAATTGTCGCGCCCAGATCCATGATCGCCTGATTAAAATCTCTGGCGTGATCAGGATCGATCGCGATTTCAGACAGGTTCCATAATTTTGGCAAAGCTTTACTGGGAGGCACTTCTAATGCGATCAGTCGGGCTAAAACTCGCTTAACATTGCCGTCTAGAATGGCGATCGATTGATTAAAGGCTGCGCTGAGAATGCCGCCTGCCGTCGTGCGACCGATTCCAGGCAGGGCGAGAACGTCTATCGGATCTTGCGGAAACGTTCCATTGTGAGTTTGAACAATCTTCTGCGCGGCTTGATGCAGATTTCTAGCACGAGCGTAATAGCCCAACCCTTCCCAGGCTTTGAGAACCTGTTGTAAATCGGCAGATGCTAGAGACGCGATCGTCGGAAACTGAGCCAGCCAGCGATCGTAATAAGGAATCACCGTCTTTACCTGCGTCTGTTGGAGCATGATCTCTGAAACCCAGATTGCATAAGGATCACGAGTTCTGCGCCAGGGCAAGTCTCGACCTGATTGGGCATACCAGGTGAGGAGCGATCGTCGCAGCGCCAACACGTCAAAATTCGGCAGACCGTCTGTGTGATCTACCGAATCTTGCTTACGATTCAAAGCTTTTTGGAAAGAACTATTATTCTTTGCCACAGGTCAGTAATCTTTGTAGACGCAACCAGTGACTCATCATCTAACTATTCTCCGGGTTCGGCAACCTCAAAGGATTTCTCAAAGGTCATGCGCTGTTCGGCATTACGAATGAAATAACCGCTCATCATGGCAGAAGCCAGCAGTCTACCAAGATGCTCTCGACTCGTCGTAATCGTAATGTCAAAGCTTTCGGCAGGCAAGCCACCCAGCAGACCAATGATATTGCGCTCCATCACCTGAAAAACATCAGATGAAGACGGCTTTGAGAGTTGAGCGATCGTTTCTGGGCTAAGAGACTGCACATACTGCCACAGCAGTCCAGGCTCGCCACCCTTGATGAATTCTGGAACTTGATTCGATGTGTCGTTCACGTTAACCAACCTCGCTGAGAGGACTGTATCGTTCTTTTGTTAAAACTACTTTAACAACTCAAACACCAACTGGGAGTCAGTAGAACCGAACTTAAAAGGTGGGATTGTCTACACTCGGAGGGAGGAGAGAGGAGGGATGGGTTAGAACTTTTGGTTTGTTAATGGAACGATCGAGTTCTTTTGCTTCGTTGTTGAAGGCTTCTGCCTCCACGTCCCAATTCTGAGGGACTTTTAGCTAAGAGTCTTAGTTTGCGTCAAGTCAAAAGGCGGAACGATCGCCTGTCCGATCGCTCCGCCCTACCCTACAAGCTCATCCAAATCAAACGAAAGATCTCAGCATCGCACAAATCAATCAGAACGATCCTTTCATCCCTCATCCCTCCTCGCGCAGCGGATTACCCCAAAAGGGGGAACAGATCATCGAAGTTCTCCCTCATCCCTAACTCGCCAGATACTCACCCATATCGCCTTTGCGCTTCCGTAGCTTGGTGAGGGCTTCACGCTCGATTTGACGGACTCGTTCGCGGCTGATATTGAGCAGGTCGCCAATTTTAGCCAACGTCAAAGCTTTTCCGTCTTCTAAGCCAAACCGCAGCGCCAAAACTTCTCGCTGTTGAGGCGTGAGATCCGCCATCAAAGTCTCCAGATCCTTGCGAAGAGACGCTTGAGCCGCAAAGTCTTCAGGAGAAGGGCCCGTGTCTTCGAGCAGTTCGCCCAATTCGGTGTCTTGATTGTCGCCAACTCGCAGATCTAAGGAGAGGGGAGAGCGCGATCGCTCCAAATATTCCCGCACTTGCCTGGGAGTGAGTTCTAACTCAACGGCCAATTCTGCGGCGGTGGCGGCTCGTCCTAGTTTTTGAGCGAGGGCCCGCTGGGCTTTTTTGATTTTGTTGAGCTTTTCGGTGATGTGAATCGGCAAGCGAATGGTGCGGCCTTTTTCGGCGATCGCTCTCGTAATCGCTTGCCGAATCCACCAGTAAGCATAAGTTGAGAACCGATAGCCCTTAGTGGGATCAAATTTCTCAACACCACGCTGCATTCCGATCGTGCCTTCCTGGATCAGATCCATTAAGTCCACGTTGCGCTTGGTATATTTTTTGGCAACCGAAACGACTAAACGCAGATTGGCCTCGACCATACGACGTTTGGCAATTTCGCCCTCAGCGATCGCCTGCCGCATTTCTGTCTCAGACAACCCAACTTGCTGCGACAACTCAGCCTCATCGGGAGAATGACCCAACGTTAGCGTCAACGCCTCTTTAGTCTGGTTGATCAGCGCCAACTTTTGAACTTGTTTGCCGTAGAGAATCTCTTGTTCGTGAGTCAACAAAGGGACACGACCAATTTCGCGCAGGTAAGCACGGACTGAATCGGTGGGAGTCTGAACTGTCTTCATAGCGCTGATATCGAGTAGAAGTGATGGAATTATGAGTTTTCTTAGAAAGGACTCGGTTCGTTGGGACAGCAACCCTAAAGAAAGGGTGTCTCAAGCGGTACACACCTCATTCAGCCCAATTAATGTGTCGCTAATGCAGCGATGTCTTGATTATGGAGGAAAAAGTTAAGCTTTGTAAAGATTATGAGAAACCTTTTGGTTATTCCAGGCAGTCAGATGGGGAAAAGCCGTAGAGAGTTCACTTTCAGGTTCTTTAATATACATATCAGCTTATCCAGGAACGAATTTACCGAGTGCATCCTGTGAGACAGAATCGCAGATTTATTAGAGGGTCAGTCGATATTCCAGGAAGATTTAACGTTTTATTAAGTTTTTAGAAAAATACAAGGGGGTCGAGATGTGCACCCGGCCAGTCTTATAGGTATACGGTGAGAAACGAGTAATCGACATCTGCCGCATGATAGATCGAAACCTTGAGCAACGAGCATAGAAATTGTCGGATCGCTAGTATAGCTTACTCCCTAGATTTCGTATGTCCGTTGCTCAAGGCTGACTAGACGTGGATGTAGTCCTGTAGGGCGCTCACTGTCAGCGGTTGAGACTGGAGAGAGCGGATTGCGGAGGCAGTGGCTTTTGCGCCTGCGATCGTGGTGATGATCGGAATCTTGTAAGTCAAGGCGGTGCGGCGGATCAGGCGATCGTCGGTGTAGGCTTCTTCTCCTGAAGGGGTGTTGATAATGAGCTGAATTTGTTCGTTTTTGATCGAGTCCAAAACGTGGGGGCGGCCTTCATGAAGTTTTAAGACTAGCTCGACCTCTAAGCCGTTTTCTTTGAGAACTTTGCGGGTGCCTTCGGTGGCGACGACCTTGAAGCCCAGGGACATCAGATCTTTGACGACGGGAACGACGAGCGTTTTTTCACGATCGTTCATCGACACAAATACGGTGCCTTGGAGGGGTAAGCGCTGACTGGCTGCGAGTTCGGCTTTGGCGTAGGCTTTACCAAAATCGGTGTCGATGCCCATGACTTCTCCGGTCGATCGCATTTCTGGGCCCAAAATCGTATCGGTGCCAGGAAATTTGTCGAAGGGCAAAACGGCTTCTTTGACCGAGATGTGATGGGGAATTTTTTCTTCGGTGAAGTTGAGTTCCTTAAGGGTTTTGCCGGACATGATCCGGGCGGCGATTTTGGCGAGGGGCTGACCGATCGCCTTCGAGACAAAAGGCACCGTCCGAGAGGCGCGCGGATTGGCTTCTAGAATGTAAACCTGGTCGCCCTGGACGGCAAATTGAATATTCATCAAGCCGACGACTTTGAGCGCTTTTGCGAGTTGGATTGTCCAGGTGCGAATTTGGGCCAATACAGGCTGTGTCAGCGTCACCGACGGAATCGAGCAAGCCGAGTCGCCAGAGTGAATGCCCGCCTGTTCGATATGTTCCATGATGCCGCCGATCGTCACTTCACCCGTGGCATCTGCGATCGCATCTACATCAACTTCGATGGCGTTTTCGAGAAACTTGTCGATCAAAATCGGGTGATCTGGCTCAATCTGAACGGCATAGGTCATGTAGCGATCGAGTTCTGCATCCGAATAGACAATTTCCATCGCTCGACCGCCCAAGACGTAACTCGGACGCACCACAACTGGATAAGTGACCCTCTGAGCGACTTTGAGCGCATCCCGATAGCTGCGGGCCAGACCATTGGGCGGTTGTAGAATGTCTAACTCGCGCAAAATCTTTTCAAAGCGTTCGCGATCTTCGGCGATGTCGATCGAGTCGGGCGAAGTGCCCCAGATGCGAGTTTTCAGCGTTGAGTCGGGCGTGTTGGCAGCGGCTTCGAGAGCAGATTGGAGCGGGACGGC
>NZ_JBJPHU010000027.1:0-74233 GCF_052939515.1 Phormidesmis sp. 146-33 | reverse complement strand
GGCTGTCTCTTAGCAAAGTCATCACTTCTGCTTCTGTCCAAAGCTGATGATCGACTAGCAATTGATTGAGTGTCTCACCCTCAACTAATTCTTGAGCAAGATAAAACTTGTGATCCTCTTCAAAGTGGGCTAGTAATCGGGGAATTTGATCATGGTTGCCCAACAGATAAAGCACCTTTGCCTCAGTGTCAAACAATCGTCGGGCAGTCTGCAAGTCTTGTTCGGTCTCGAAGTGGGGCTTAAGTTGTTTGATCACACAGCGAGGACAGTTCGGTAGGTGAAGATCTTCAGCAATAAAGGTCTGACTAAAGCCTCCCATTCCTAACTGTTGGACAACTTTGTAGCGTCCGCCCAGAGGTTTCTCCAGGCTGGGTAACTGTGGTGATTCCGAATCAGAATTGATTGCCTCCATGTGCTCACCCCAATGAGACTATGTATTAGTTTGTGTTGATCGAGCTATGTCGAAGCAGAGAATTAAGGTTGCTAAATCACGATTTGACGGCGATCTCTCAAAATTGTGAAGTCATGAGAGAATCTGCTGATTTGAAGCGATCGCTTTTTGTTTCCCTTTTAAGCTGCCCTACAATACGCTGACATATAAAGTGGGGCAAACCTGGGACAAAGCTGCAAGTTTCTCAATAATTTTAAGTCGCGCTATCCTGGGTATATCGCTTTAGCTTACAGCCAGTTGCCCAACAGGACAAAAGCAGACCAAAACCGGGGATGGCTATACTTTCCTTGCAAGAGGCTGAGTTGAGCGCGACGAAGGGCTTCTGCCTTTGTTAACCCAGTCTTTAGCCCTTGATAAAATTGCCCCATCAACAAAGCCGTTGATTCATCATCTACTAGCCATAATGATGCCAGTGTACTGCGTGCCCCTGCTCGTACTGCGACTCCGGCCAGCCCCAAAGTAGCGCGATCGTCTCCATCTGCGGTTTCGCAAGCACTGAGTACTAATAGCTCAAGCGTATTAAACGCGCTCTGATCGCGTGCTTGAAGTAAATTGTCTAATTGATTAACGGTAATCGGCTGATCCCAAGCCAAAATAAACGTTTCAGAAGACTGAGAACTAAACTGACCGTGAGTAGCAATGTGAACTACTGGAAACAGCGACGATTTCAACTTATTGGCGAGTGCTTTACTAGTAAACGCTTGATTTAGCAGTACTTCTGTAGAGATTTTGGACTGAATTTGTTCGAGTTCGAGTTTGACAAATTCTAATGGCTCAAAATTGGGGCGAGGTTCGGTTAGTCCGGCCGTCAGCGCCGTCAGCTTTATGGAGGCTAGAGGCTTAGGCTCAAACAAGCTCAGTCCTGGAGTCAGAACAACATTGTACTTTTCTACGAGATACTGGCTGCCCGTGTAAAGTGCTGACACCGGAATGTTGCGTAGGGCACCATCTAAGACAAACACTAATGTATTGACTCCACTGCTAGCCAAGAGTGCTTCAGCAGGTTGAATGACCCAGTTGTAAACCTGTTGCGAGAGCGGCTGAATGTCTTGTTTGGAGGTATAAGGAAGAACTAGATTTTGGCGAAGACGTTTGACGAGGGTTTCGACTTGAGACAGCGGTACGATCGTGGAGTAGTGACGCAGCGCTTGCCCCGGAAGTGAGAGAATCACCTCTACTCGATCGTTGAGCAAAATGGGGTAAAAAACGGCTGCCTTATCATCAATAAAATCAATCTGTTGTACAGGATCTAAACAAGCTGAACGAAAGTAATTTTCTAATTCTGCAAGCTGAAGGTCTTCAATGACTCGACGAGCTTGTTGCAAATTTTCAGAACTGGCATTGGGTTGAACGAGCAATTCGACCAGCTCTCGATAAATTGGCTCTACGCCTTCTCTAAAAGAAAACTGCACTTCAGGATTGGTTGCCAACAGGTCTCTACGAATAGATTGCAGCGTTTTTACGGCTTCACTATAAGCCGCGATCGCTCCCACCTTTTGATTACCTGCCAGTCCTTGTTGTTTCAGAATACGCCCTAGTTGCCACTGCCAGCGATAAGTAATCTCTGATGCATTGCTAGCTTGAGCCAGAGTCAGGGCTTTTTGAGTGAGATCTTTGGCCTCTGCCAACTGTTGTGTTTGTTCATACAGGTTAGCGAGTTGCCCTAGTGCGTAAGATTCTGCCCTGGGGTCTTGCAGCGTCTTTGCTTGTTGGATGGCGGTTGCTAAAAGTTGAGCGATCGTCCGAGGTGTAACCAGTGGTGACTTGGAAATGCCTGTTTTTTGGCTGCTTTGCTGCTCTAGAATTTTCATCAAGCTAGTTGCAAAATTGACCTGAGCATAAATTGCGCCCCGGCTAGGAACCAGATTTGCTAACTGTGGCTCAATTTGAATCACCAAGGCTTGAGCTTGCTCCCACTGTCTCGTTTCTAGAAGTAGGCTTAACTGATTCAATTGGACTCTAAGTTTAGCGATCGCCGTCGGTGCTGAGGTGACTGCTTGCTGATAAAAGCTCAATGCTGCTGAAGGATTTTGCAAAGCTCTCAGGGTGTTTCCTAGATTAAACAAGGTCTCGCTAGGATTGATGGGCGGGGTGAGCTGTTGGGCGATCGCTAGACTTTGCTTGAGAGCTTCCTGAGACTCACTCAAGTTGCCTGTGACTTGTAGCACTGTACCCAAACTTTTTAGCCCTAAAGCTTTTAGCAGAGAGTTTGGCTGAGTTTGCAAACGGTCGTTGATCTCTTTGAGCAACATTTGAGCGCGGCGATACAATCCCAATGTTTGTAAGGCTTGAGCCTGGTTGATTTGGCTTCCGATCGTCCCAGCACTATCTTTCACTTGAGCATAGGTTTTTTCTGCTTGCCGCCAGGTTTCTAGTGCGGCTTCGGGTTGCCCCATTGCGAGTTGAATGCTGCCCTGGGTGTTGAGAACTTGAGCTAAAACAACAATCTCTGATTCCTTTAAGCTGGTTTGAGGACTCAAAGAATCTAGACTTTGAGCGATCGACTGTTTGGCTTGATCCCATGCGCCTAGTTTCTGATAAGCCAGCGATAGATAACTAAGGCTCAAGGCTTGATTGAGTCGATCTTTTTGAGCAACCTGAACAGCCTGCTGCCAGACGGTTGCCGCCTCTGCAAATCGTCCTGCTTGGTAGAGTGCCTGTCCTTGTTCTAAAAAGTTTGGAGATGCGACAGATTGAGCGATCGCACTGGCGAAAGGCTCAGTCGAAAAGGCTACCCGATCAAAAGCAACCACCGAAGTTCCAGTGATCACAAAAAACGTTAGGACTGCCAACCACAGACTAGCGCGAACTGACTGGAGCCGCGATCGTACCTGCTGCCAACAATCCCGCCAATGAAATCTAGTCATTACTCTGTAGAACTTGCACACTGGACTGATGACTGCTGAGATGGGTCAGAGGTCGATTGAGGAAGCTGAGAGACAAGCGTCACTTCACCCCTGGCATTCATTATCCATCCTCTGGCCTCTACGATCGCGGCTTGAGGCTTAGGAGGCACGTATCGTCCCGATTTTTGGCTTCTGGCTTCTGGCTTCTGACGCTCACGCCCAGTCAGGCGCAGATCTTCCCACACTGTCCCGTCTCTGAGAATTTGAGCAGGGGTTTCTGGGAGTCCGCCGCGTCCGGTGATCACAAATTCATTTCCACCTGATCCCCGACAAACTGCGGCAACTTGCGTGCTGCGATCGACGACATCGCTGGGCAATTCGACGAGTCCTTGTCCGGGATCAACCTCCAACGTATTGAGTTCTACGACTCCATTAAACTCAGCCCCTAATGCAGAAGAGGCTGTGATGTCACTTTCGGTAGTCGGTTGTTCTCGAAACTGTGTACCCAAGACGCTTCTAGCGTTAATCACGACTCGTCCCCCAAAGCTTTGTTGAGCATTAGCGGTAATGTCGCTATTCTCAAAAGCCGCCAAAATGTCTGTGTTAAGTGTGATATTTCCCCCGGTTGCCGTCTCCTGAGCATTGGTCGTGATCACACTCGCTCGCCGCAACAAGAGGGTGCCAGATCGCACCGTGATGTTTCCTCGCTCCCCTGCCGCCGCATCTGCTGTGAGGATTCCTTGCTGGTCAAGCAACACAAAGCTGGCATTCACATTCAGGTTTCCGGCTGCTCCTTGCCCTGCGGGGATATCTGGGTTGCGGCTAGAGAAGTTACTGACACTAATGGTTGCCCCATCTCTGACGACTAGCCGATTAGTCGAAACGGTCAAGTCGCCCCCGTTGCCTGTGCCCTCGATCGCGCTCGAAAATAAGCCGCTGCGCCCCAGTGCTGTCGAGCCAGCCAGTTCTACTGATTCAGAGGCTCTGATGGTCAGGTCTCCTGCATTGCCCGATCCCCCAGTTGCTGTAGCGATCTGCCCTCCGTCAATCAGCCGCAGGCGATCAGTGGTAATCGTCAACTGCCCCCCATTGCCAATGGCTCTAGATGCAGCAACCAAGCCACTCGAACCAATGGGCGAGATGCCAATCGCTTCCACATCCTTTGCTCGAACTGTTAATGATCCAGCATCCCCATCTCCAAACGTACTCGTTGAGACCTGTGCCCCATTCGTGATGTGCAAGCGATCGGTGGTGATCCCTAAGTCACCGCCCTTGCCTGTGGCTCCGTTCTCGACATTCGCAAACAAACCGCTTGTAAAACCTTCTGGTGAAATACCAATTAGTTCTACTACAGTTGCCTGAACCGTCAAATCTCCGGCATCTCCAAACCCAAACGTACTCGCGGCAACCTGTGCCCCATTAGCGATTCGCAAGCGATTAGTTTCGATTGTCAGATTCCCCCCCTTGCCTGTAGCAAGAGTTTCTACTGGGGCAAACAACCCACTAGGGGCAATGGGTGAACTTCCGATGATTTCCACATCTTGAGCTGCAACCCTCAATGAACCTGCATCTCCAGCGCCAAAAGTCCCACTGGATACTTGACCGCCATTGGCAATCAGTAAGCGCCTCGCGGCGATCGTCAAATTTCCACCCTGCCCGCTCGCACCCGGAGCAACATCTGTGGATAAACGGCTGACAAACGGTACACCCGCAGGCGGAAAGGAAAAGCCACTCACTTGCACTGAGTCTGTTGCTGTGAGTCTGAGGGTTCCACCTGTGCCATTGCCCAGGGTGTCTACCATCATTGCCGAGGCATCTGTGAGACTGATGTTGCGTCCCTGCACTCCGATACTGCCGCCACGGTTGCCACTGGCTTCGATCGAAGCTGCTTGAGAGAGCCGAATATCTTGGAAGTGCCTAATGTTACTGTAGTCAAGTTGCCAGCCGGGATTCGTTGGTGTGAGTATCACCGTTCCTGCTTCGCCCACACTACCGAGTTCGATTCGCCCACTTGCGGCAGTTAGATTGCCTCCCTCCAGGGTGACATCTCCCCCTATCAGCGCCAGCGTTTGCCCAGAATTGACTTGTAGACCAGGCGGGCGATCGTTCCGATTTACGGAGGGGTCAGTCGGTGAATTTAGAAACAAGTTGTTCCCGACTCCCTGTACTCGAATCTCCCTCGGTGTCGCTCCATACTGCAAGCCAGCGGGGATACTGACCGTCAGCAAGGGTGACCCAGACGGGTTGACAGCACTAAACTCGCTACCATCCGCAAATCTAATGCTGTTAGCTGTACTTCCAACAAAAGATCCTCCCAAGTTTAGGACAGCATTGGGGCCAAAAAGAATGCCGTTGGGGTTAAGCAGAAACAGATTGGCGCTACCGTTTGCTCGAATCAGACCATCAATGTTAGAAACAGAGGTTCCAGTCACTCGGCTGATAATGTTTTCAACGGCGATCGCCTGATTAAAAAAGGCTGTGCCACCCGTTGGCAGAGAAAATTGCTCAAAACTATGAAACAAGTTACTCCCGGCAGTTGTTCCCCCTGTAATCTCAAAGATGCTATTACCAGGAGTGACCACCGAATTGTTAAGTAGCGTGGTATCGGGCACAACTTGAGCAAAAGCATTTCCCCATATTCCTAGCAGCGAATAGAATAGGGGCCACCAGACGATGTAGTGAACCCAACCTTGCGATCGAACCCAGCGCTTTGGGGAATTGCCCATCATTGGATCACCCGCTTTTGACTCCGACGCTTAAGTAGACGACGCACCCCCAATAAGCCACCCCCAATAATCAGTCCCCCGATCGTAGAAGGTTCTGGTACAGCAGTTTTTTCAGGCTGATCAGTCCCTGATCCGGAGACTTCTTGCCACAAAAAGTGTTGATATGCCGTATCCTGCCAAAAACCACTACTGCTAGAGGCACGCCAATCATAAACTCTACTTTGCTCAATCATGGACTGTACTTCTTGAGTGCGATCTTGAGACAAAAGTGAGGCTGCTTCGGCGGGGTTTGCGTCGAGCCACTCGACCGTTTTACCAATGCGCTGGGCCAATCGTAGCTTTGCCTGACTCTGGAGCGTCGCCAGATTGGTTTCGCCCGGTTGCAGATTCCAGCCGATCGCATCCAACAGCTTACGATCGAGTCCTGAAATGTTTCTGCGCTCTCCCGATCGCAGCACTGGATCTAAAATGCCTAGAGGGTTGTCCTGTTGTTTCCAATGGCTGGCTTGATTACCATCGCCTCCCAAACTGGTCTCATCTCCGGTTGAGAAGTAGCCCAGCACAGTTTTGCCGCCGTCAGTTGAAAAGTAAGGCTTGCCACCCACCGACATATCAATCCAGGAGTCACCTGATCCAGCCTGTTTGACGCTCTCTGCCGAAAAGCGAAACAGATCGAGCGGAGTTGCGTGGTCTAATTTGCCATTTAAGGTGGCATAAAAGTCACTTTGATGGCTTGAGTCATACTGAGTCTTTTGAGTCAGCCAGCCAGCCTTATCGACCCCACTGACAACGCCCAAGTGGTGAGTCAGTTCATGAATTCCCACACTGAGATAGTCCATCGTGCCTTTAGAAACATTGCCGCCAACAAAGTCATAGTTCCAGGAAACTGGCTTGTTGGTCAGCTTGTTCATCAGCGTGTAGCCGTCCAGCGCTTTGTCATTGCCTGCAATCATGCCCACTGCCTTGGCATTGGCACGGGTCATCTTGAGGGCATAGTTATTGTCAACTTTGAAGCCATCGATCAGCGCAGTAAACTTGTCTGCGTCGTCTTGTTGGTTATTGAAAATAAACTGATCATCGGCTGACGTGCGATCGCCTGCCAGTTGATTTCTCCAAGTCTCATAGCTCTGACCTGCCCGCATCCCTGGAAGCGCTCCGCCCACCACACCCGATGGTAACTGATCAGTAACTTCCATGTGGATGTTGATCGTTGCATTGTCTGATAAATGACTTGCCCAAATACCCCCTGCCATTTCAAAGCCAAGCATTTGCTCTAGCGAAGTCCCTGGCGCATAGGTAAAGTTGAAATTTGCTGCCTGAGCGGGGGTATTGTTCCCGACGATCGCAACGGACGCGATCGCAGACATCACAAGCTGACGAATGACTGAGCGAGACTCAGCCCGGTTTGAGGAATTGTTGGGGTACATAGTCACGATGGATAGTACACAAGGAGTAGGATACAAGACGCTGAAATCATACTTCCAAGTGAGTGAACAACTCTGGATTGGAACACACCCGATCCCTTCGCCCTCGTGGGGAATGCCGAAACTAGCCGATACTATCAGTGGCAGAGCAGCCAAACCTTCTTTAACCTACACCGTGCAGCCTGAAAACTTCTGTCTGATCCTGCTACAGATCAAGTTTGTACATCAAGCCGCATTTTACAATGACCAGCTTCAAGTACAAACATTCTATTTGCACCACCTCTACAAAGCACCTATTCCAGCAAGAAACGCTTCCTTAAATAAAACAAACCCTTCGATGATAGCTGATGATGACTTTAGTACGAGTAGAAGCCTAACAATTAAATAACATTTGCCTAGAGTGCTTGAAGCTTTGCAGAAGATGCAGTGTTTGGAATACCCTATTCAGGACACTTCTTGAAGTGACACATTGTGTGTGACGTGTCTTCTCCCAGTTTTGTTCCTATGCTAAGGGCAATCTCACCTGAAAACGGCTACCCACCCCAACTTGGCTCTCAACCGTGATCTCTCCTTTGTGTTGTTTGGCGATCGTCTGGGCGATCGCGAGTCCGAGTCCAAAGCCATCTTGCTCTTGCGATCGAGCTTGATCAGCTCGCCAAAACCGCTGAAAGATAAACGGCGAGTACTCAGAGGGAATCCCAATGCCAGTATCTTCTACAGAGACAACCACACTCTGCCCGGACTGCTTCATCGAAACTACCACCTTTCCTCCGGCTTCAGTATACTTCAGCGCATTCTCTAGAAGATTAGAAAATAGACGATCCAGGGGTGTAGAGCTTCCTTTGACAGGCAAATTAGGCAGTAATTGATCCTGAAAATCAATGCCTTTAGCTTGAGCTTGAGATTTAAAGCGTTCTATCAATGCTTTGAGCAATTGATCCAGATAAATAGTACCTTTTTCTTGCTTATTGGGAGGGTGAGTAGCATCAGTCCGAGCTAAAAACAGCACATCGTCAATCAAACATCTCATTTGCTCAGTTGCGCTGGCGATCGTCTCCAGTTTCTTTACGTCTGCGGGTTTGAGTTGTTCTGGATGGCTCAACATAATCTCAGTAGCAATACCAATTCGAGTGAGAGGGTTGCGTAGCTCATGGGAAGCATCCGCAGCAAATCGAGTCAGTCGCTGAAAGCTGAGTCTCATGGGTTTTACTGCCTGCTGGGTGAGGTAGAGGCTACTAATACTGGCCAGCAGCAAAGCGATAATTCCTCCCAATCCCAGTCCCAGTCGCAACTGACTTAATGAAGCCTCAAAGCGTTGATTTGATTGGCTTGCCCGCAAGTAGCCCTGTAGTTGCAGCGTTTTCTTATCTGGAGTATTGGTGTAAACCGCGATCGTCATGATTCGCAAATCCGCTTGAGATTCGACTATCGGCGTATTGACGTGGGACGAAGACGTAAAATGTTTGGCTAAGGGAACCGTGGGAAACTGGCTCCCCTCTTTTGCCAGAAGTTTGCCATCGGCGGTAAACCATTCCAAACTCTGCTCCCGGTTAGAAAAGAGATCGTGCCAGGGAAGGTCTTTATCTAAGCTTTTGCTTCCACGAGCTTTAACGGTCTCGATACTTGGCGCAGCCGCCTGAACTAGCGTTAGCAACTGACTGTTTATCTGTTGATTCCGGTTCTCGTAGAAGAAGAAGTAGACGGCGATCGCCGAAACTCCAAAAATTGTAGTCATTGCTACGACATAAGCCAGCAGCAAGCGCCAGTGAATATCTCTAAAGGTCTGACTGGGAACCCGATTTGAGGCGGTAACCCAGACCATACACTGTTTCAATGAAGTCATCAACGGCTCCAACCCCTTTTAGTTTTTGTCTCAAACGTTTGATGAGAGCTTTGACTGCATCTTCTTCGGGAGGGTCTTCAAAAGACCAGAGGTTTTCCATGATCTCGCTGCGGCTCAACACCCGGCAACCATGACGCAAGAAAAGCTCTAACAATCGATATTCTTTGGGTGTCAGCTTCAAGGATTGCGCTTTGTAATTAGCTTCTGTTGTGTTGGGATCAAGGCACAAGTTTTCCCACTTTAAAACGGGGGGTAGAGAAGGGCTTCCTCGACGCACTAAGGCTCGAATTCGGGCTAGTAGCTCCTGTAGCTTGTAAGGCTTTGCCACGTAGTCATCTGCTCCTGCATCTAGCCCAGCTACCTGATCGGTGGTGGTATCGCGGGCAGTCAGCATGAGAATTGGCATGTGATATTTCTGAGAACGTAATTGATGACAAAGATTGATGCCGTCTAACTTGGGGAGTGTCACATCTAGCATGAGCAAGTCGTAATCAAACGTCTTTACGTAGTCCCATGCTTCATGACCATCACCCGCAATATCAACGACATAATGCTGGTCAGTCAGAACCTCTTCAAGAAGTTCAGTAATGTGCTGATCATCGTCAACTAATAAAAGTCTCATAGGCGGCCAGTTAACCTGAACTCAACAGTAATAATCGACGGAATTTTGCCAGGAAAGTTTCAGAAATTCATCTCTTCATTCTGTCTTCATGCTATTAGTTTTGGGACAGAACGATCGCCTCAAATATTAAGACAATTGAAAACTTTTCAAGATAATAGTCTCTCATCATCATCAAATTTTCGCAGTGATCGAACTTGGTTATCTCAATAGATAAAAACTACTTCAGAAGGTCAAAGATGAACGTTGAAAATCTCATTAGATGACTTTGTAGCTGCACAAATCATGACGGTAAGCCCTGAAAAGCTTATTCATCAGACTTAAAGCTACCGTTTTGTATTCCTAGAAACCCTCAACAATTGAAATAAGTGGTAAGAAACCTTGTCATTGCCCTTACTACAAATCACTGTAGGATAAACGCTTAAAATCGTTTTTTGCTTCAGGACAATTTCTAAATTGACTAACTAGAATTTGCCATAAACTCTAGAAAATGTTGCCCTAAATATTGTGCCAGGTTCTCCACAAAGTTTTTTAGAATGAGACTTTCAACTACTCATCTAAACTGAAAAACAAACTGATAAAAATCAGTAGTAAAAGCCCTTTTGTTTTTGACTAATCTCAGAGTTTTAGTTAGAATGCAAATCCCTAATGGTTTACTGTGGGATTCAAAGGTCTTGCCTCTCAAGTGCCTCACAGAAAGAGCGATCGCCCTCATAGTTCTGAGAACCTTAAATCTGAAAGTTTTGGTCTGAGAATTTTGGTCTGAGAATTTTGGTACCGCATTGTTGTTGATCTCTCCAAAAATCATTCAGAGTGGTTTTTTGAATTAAGGGCAACAAAAAAGTACTTGTTCAACCTCGCATCGATCGCTTTCAGGCTGCCAACATCTGCCGAACTTCCTATCTAGGCTTCAGGTTCCAGAGCTTAAAAATTATGCAATTTGTTACAAAACTACACAATTATGACTTGAACGATCGCCAGCCAAACTTTGAAGATATCCTCCAGGGAAAACTAGACTATGCTCTATTGTTAAGTTCTGTGACAAAATGCCTAACTTTTTACGGGTCAGCGGGAATAGCAAATAGAGGTTCAGATGATGAACGCTCAGTCCCCAAGATACTCAGGTCTCGTTGGCTTGCTAAATTACATGAACACAGCTACCCGTCTATCTACTCGGTCGATCGCACGTTCCCTACCAGAAGCTTCTACACCAGTCCCTGATCCTTCGCCTAAGAGGAGATCAGACAGAACAGGGCTTCATTCACTTTTCACCGTCAGCCAGACTTACTTGAGCAGCCTCGTGAGGATAAGGTAAGCGTTTACTTGAACCTTGTAAGTTTCTAGCCCTGGTTTCTAGCCCTAAATTAGTGTTAGGTATAAGAGGCTGAAACTTCTGGAGCTAAAAATATTCTCTAGTCGAAGACGTACTGGTTTTACTCAGATAAATGCCACTTCACCAGGCTAAAAGTAGCATCTACCATGACAGCCCTGATGTTGAGATGTCCCTACCGTTCTAGAGAAGCGAGGAGAATTAGATGGTGAATGAGCGCTTTCAGGGTGCCTCACCGAATGATGATCTAGATCAGCGGCTTCAACAGCAAGCCAAGGAAGCTCAACAACACCCATCGAAAAGTTCTCAACGACAAATCGCACTCAATCGACTCGTCAACGAGATTCTCAAATCGGGTCGGTTGGGGCATCCTCAGAGACATTTATGGTCTGCGAGTCTTTATGAAGATCTTTACAATGAAGCTCTCCAAAAAACCTTGATTGAGACTTGTCAAAAAATTGACAGTTACAATCCAGATCATCCTGTGTTGGCGTGGGTCAACTTCCGGTTAAACTTTCAATTTATCGATGTCGTCAATGACTACAGAAAGCAAGGGATCACCCAGATTCCCAAGTCAGACAAGACAGAACAAATTGCTTACCTTCCCTCATTAGATGACTTAGATAATCTGGTCTCACCCGAAGAAACGCTTTCGGCTAGTCAACTTCTGCAACAGTTTCTGGAAGATGACCCAGACAACCTTCTTCAAAAGCAGCGGTTGAGAGAACGTCCAGAAGTCACGTTTCAGTCGCTGGCGTGGGCCCGATTTGTAGAAGGTCAGACCTGGTTAGAAATTGCCATCAGCTTGAATGTATCCGTTCAAACCCTGTGTTCTTTTTTTAACCGTCAGCTAAAAGACTTGATGCCCTATTTCAGGAAATATCTAAAAGATACGTAGAGAGATAAAGAGAGAGATAAAGAATGAGTCCAACCGTTGAGCCTTTGATTTTTACAGTGCCATTGTCGTTTGAGGCGCATACGATCGCCCAACAGTACCAAAAACGGCAGTTCACCTCCCTGAAAGCTAAACAGGTCTATCTCAACACTCTGGCGGTCTATGCCGTAGACTTTTATTTGCGTTGTTTGGAATTTGAAGTGGACGTAGCCCGGAGTGATAGCCGCAACCCAACCTTTGTGAAAATGATGGACATTGCGGATTTGTGGGTCAAACAGCTCGGTAGGCTAGAGTGTCGTCCAGTTTTGCCCAATGCACAGATGATGCAGATTCCTCATGATGTGGGATCAGACCGAGTGGGATATGTCGCGGTGCAAATGAGCCAGACTCTCAAAGAAGCCACGCTACTGGGATTTACGCAAACAGCACAGTTAGAAGTGCCTCTCAATCAGTTGCGATCGCTCTCAGAGTTTCCCGATTACCTCCATCAGTTGCGGCAAGCTCCCATCACCTCGGCTGCTATCAACTTGAGAAGCTGGTTTGAGGGCGTTTTTGAGACAGGTTGGCAGACCCTGGAAGCCGTTTTGGACAGCGACAAGCTAGATTTAGTGTCGGTTAGGAGTATGACGCTATTAAAAACCGAGACTAAACGCGCTAAGTTAGTTGACTTTGGAATGCAGTTGGGTGATCAGTCAGTCGCTCTGTCGCTGGGTCTTAATACAAACATTGATGGAACGATCGGGGTTCTAGTGCAGCTTTTTCCGGGTAGTGGCAGCCCTCGTCTATCGTCTAATCTTAAGCTGATCATGCTGTCTGAAGCAGGAGAGATTCTTCAGGAAGTTTGTTCTAGAGGACATGATAACTACATCCAACTGAGATCTTTTAGAGGATTACCGGGTGATTGCTTTAGCATTCAGGTAGCCTGTGATCATGTTAGGGTAACTGAGGATTTTGTTCTCTAACTGCTTATGGATAGATGGGAATGAGTAAGTTAGTTGTCATCAACCTGGGTTCTGGCGATCTGCAAAGCGGTTGTCCTAATATCACGGCTCAGATTTCACAGACTGGTGGCGATTTGTCTCGCACTGCTGCCAACGATCGCTATGCAACTAAATGCACAGGTAGTTTGCCTCCTGCTCCAGAGATTGATCAGCTTTATCGCCACTGGCGGCTACTTTATCGCGAGTTTTATCGTGAACGCAGCGCTCCGCCGACCCGTGCCATTACGATCGAGCCAGGTGGGGTGACTCACTTTTCTGAAATTGAGTTTAGTGATCTATCGCGGCGCTTAAAGCTTCAGCTCAATGCCTGGCTTAACTCGGAGTCGTTTTTGTCAATTGATCGCAAATTGAGCCGGGAGCTAGACCCGGCCGATGAGGTGCGCGTGGTGATCGAAACAAACGATGATGCGCTGCGGCGGCTCCCCTGGCACTTGTGGAATTTTTTTGAGGATTATCCGGCGGCGGAAGTTGCCTTGAGTGTGCAGGAGTATGGGCGAGTTAATGTTCAATCACAGACTCCGATCGGGACAGTCAGAATCTTAGCCGTTTTGGGAAATCACGAGGGGATTGACCTTCAGGCAGACCGCAAGCTACTAGAAGCGGTGCCAGGGGCGATGCCAGTGTTTTTAGAAGAGCCGAATCACTGGGAGCTAGACGAACACCTCTGGGATCAAAAAGGCTGGGATATTCTGTTTTTTGCGGGGCATAGTCAGACTGAGGAAGACACCGGGCGGATTTACATCAACGCGACAGATAGTTTGACGCTAAAGCAGCTTAGAAATGCGCTCAGAAAAGCCATTAGTCGCGGCTTGAAGCTGGTAATTTTCAATTCTTGTGATGGGTTAGGGTTGGCCCAGTCGCTGGCAGATTTGCACATTCCGCAAGTGATTGTGATGCGAGAGCTTGTACCGGATGTGGTTTCTCAAGAATTTTTCAAGCACTTTCTAACGACCTTTTCACAGGGGCAATCGCTGTATGGGGCCGTGCGAGAAGCACGAGAAAGGCTGGAAAAGCTAGAAGAAGACTGTCCCTGTGCGACCTGGCTCCCTGTGATTTGCCAGAATCCTAGTGAAGAACCGACTACCTGGCAAGCGCTGTGTGGCTCTCTGACTGTTGATCGCGCCCCTTCTCGCAAACAGCGTCTTCAAACCTTGCTGGTGGCCAGTGCGATCGTCACTGCGGCGGTGATGGGAGTACGACAGCTAGGCGTTTTACAAAACTGGGAATTGCAGGCGTTTGATCACATGATGAAGCTCAGACCTGCTGAACCGCCCGATCGCCGACTGTTGATTGTCACAGTGACCGAAAAAGACGTTCAGAACCAAAATCCTCAAGAAAGACGTGGTTCATCACTCTCCGATCGGGCGCTGGCCCAACTGCTAGAGAAACTCCAATCTCATCAGCCACGAGTCATTGGGTTAGACATTTACCGCGATTTTGCGATCACTCAAAACTACGCAAACCTGAAAACCAATCTTCAAAATGAAAACCTGATCGAAATTTGCGAAGTTGGAGACACTGGTACGCGCTCTGGAACTAGACATCCTCCTGGCGTTTCTGAGGATCGCTTGAGCTTTAGTGACTTTCCGATCGACCCAGATGGTGTGGTGCGTCGTCAACTTTTGGCAATGGCTCCTAACCCAAACTCGCTCTGTGTCACAGACACCTCTTTTAGCTTTCGGGTAGCTCAGTTGTATCTAATGGATCAAAACATTCAAGCTGAACGCGATTCACAAGGGGAAGTCAAAATTGGCGACACCCGATTTAAGCAGCTTGAATCTCAAACAGGTGGCTACCAAACACTAGATGACTTAGGCTACCAGGTGTTGCTCAATTACCGCTCCTCCAATCCGATCGCTTCACAAATCACGCTCACTGATCTCCTAAACGCATCAGATACCGAACTTTCTAAGCTAGTTAACGATCGCATTGTTTTGATTGGCACTACTGCCCAGAGCTTTAAAGATTACTCTCCGACGCCCTACAGTTCGGGGCAGGGATCTGAGCAGATGCCAGGGGTGATGATTCATGCTCATATGGTGAGTCAGATTCTGAGTGCAGTGATGGATCAGCGTCCGTTGTTGTGGTGGTTGCCGCCGTGGGGAATTACCCTCTGGGTGGGGGGATGGTCTCTAGTGGGAGGCATTCTAGTTTTGTCTATACGATCGCCCCTTCATCTGGGGCTGGCAAGCGGTGTCGCTTTAGGAACCCTATCGGCTGGCTGCTTTATTCTTTTGCTCAGAGGTGGATGGATGCCAGTAATTCCAGCCGCAGTGAGCTTAGTCGCGACCGGGGGCAGTGTGGTCGCTTACACCATCTACCAAAACCGAAATTTGCAGTCACGAGTTCGCAGTTAACAGGAAGATGGCTATGACTAGAAAGACCATGACTAGAAAGACCTTGCTCGGAAAAATGATCCTGATTGGAGCGATCGTGCCCTGTCTATTGAGCGAGTTTGCTTTAGCAGTCCCTTCAGACACAACGACACTATCCGCCAAACCAAGTACGGTCAATCAACGACGATCGCGCTTCAATCGAATAGACTTTTCGGATGTTGGCAGACCTCGAAAACGCCGGGGCGGAGGAAGTCGGGGAGCCTGTTCGGTTCCTAATAAGCCACCCATGACGGCTTTGATGCCTGACACCAGTACGGGGTTGACCCTGGCGAAGTCTCCGACCTTCTGGTTTTTTGTGCCGTATACGCTCACGTCCGACTATCTGGTTGAATTTGTACTAAAGGACAATCAAGACAAGACGGTTTACACAAACAAGGCTGTCGGAAAAGGCACCTCAGCCGGGATTGTCAGTCTGCGCCTACCGTCCACTGTTGCGTTAGAAGCAGGTAAAGACTATCACTGGTATTATCTTGTTTACTGTGATGCCCAAAACCAGGATAAGTTTGTGTATGTCAATGGGGCGATTCGACGGGTAGAACGCCCTGATCTGGAGAGAAAATTAGCGACAGCGGCTCTTGGCGATCGGGTGGCTCACTATGAGGCGGAAGGCATCTGGCACGAGACCCTGACGGAACACGCTGAACGCCTAAGCGCCTCTCCACAAGATACTAAAACTCGTCAAGACTGGGTAAGTTTGTTGCAGTCTGTTGGATTAGGGGAAGTCGCTTCAGCACCCTTAGTTCTATGATGTCCAAAAATTCTAAATGATGTGTAGGATAGGAATTCTGCCCGTACAGACTTGAAGCCTATCCCACACTTACCACGAAACTAGGATTACTAGAGTTCCAAAGAAATAAGCTCGACTTTATCTAAGAAGTAAGGTCGAGCTTAATATATGTCACCAACGGAGCTAGTAATTAACGATGTGTCCCCTTCTTCCACCAAAAGGGACAGGTGATAAACTAGTCTTTATCCCCCCGAAAATAGCGCTGTTTGTGGCCGCGAGAGCGAAGCTTTTGTTGCTGAACGTTCAGTTGCTCAGAGACTTGGTTAAGCTGATTCCCGTTCCCTACAACACCCGCCGTTTGACCAGCACCTTGAAAAGAACCTTGTTGCTGCTGTTTTTTCCCTTTCAGGTGTCCCTGTCCTCTTTGCTTCTGCACGTTATTTTGAATGATGTACTGGTTGACGACGTTTCCGTCTCCTACGATCGCGGCACTCTGGCTAGTACCCTGAACACTTTCTTGTACTTGTCCCGCTTTGGAGGGCAAGGAAATCATTCCTAAAGCAGCCACTGACAATAGGCTAACAACGCAAGCTTTCTTCAACATTTTTCAGTCCTCAAATAGTATTAGACAGATTCCATCAGCAAAGCTATTCAGCGGTTAAGACGCTCTGCTGGGTTGTAGACATCTACCTGCACATTCACTGGGATTTTCACAGTCGGGCCTACCACCCCAGTCACAGGAGAGGAACCGCCTTCTAAACGGTGCTTACTGTTTCGGCGTTGGATTACTTGATCGCCACCGCCAACATAAAGTTGTGTCCCAGTATGGACACTTGTGTTACCAACACATGCTCCCTTACTCTGCATATCAACATCATTGGTCTGCTGCACTGGTTTTCTTGAACCCCGGATTGCAGCTTGAACCGAAACGTCAGCCATGACACACTGCGCTAAAGCAGGCGGAGTTGAGGAAGATGCTAGCGTTAACATCGCCGAAAGAGAGAGCAGACTGAGGGAGAAAATCTTCAATTCCACATTAAACTCCTTGCTAAAGATTCGGGCACTTTTGGCTAACGACACACCGTTGTAGATACATAATTCCTCGTTTGAACAACACTTGTACCTGAAACATCTCTCTGAGTGCTATTGTAGCTATAGCTATTGTTGCGACAATTGCTACGAAGATAGCCAGAATAGCGGCTATTCCAGTTTCTGGGATACTGGAATTTCGGTAGACTTCGGTATGATCCAATTCCAGAGAGCGGTTTAACTCCTCTAGTTTGAATGTTGATGCTGCCTGTTTCCACTCGAACTCTGGTGTTGTCAGACTGAATATCAATGCCATTAGCATTAGCGATGTTAGGCAGTGACAACAAGGCTGAAAAAACCAGCCAAGAAATTGACTTTTTGATGGTCATAATGACACAGTTCCGCTATTCAAGAAAGAACTACGGCTGACGCTTTGGTACACAGAAGCACCAGGTCTCGTGAAAGGTAAAAACCCCAAGCACTGTAAAAGTGCCTGGGCATCTTTTACTCAATGATTAAACCCGTCGTGCGGTGAGACGCAAATCACTCGAAACCCTGTTTCATGAAAGCTCTAGCCTCGCACTAACGGGGCTTCCCAAGTTTTTCACCTACTATCTAACAACCTTCTTGTAGCAGGGTGCGTTTTTGAAAGAACGGCGTTGGATTTGTTGTTGAACAGTAAGCTGTTGATTAGCCTGTCCAACAGAGTTACCGACTCCGACGACTCCGGTAGCTTGATTAGAGCCTTGGTAGCTGCCTTGATCTTGGCTTACAGATGTCCCGCATCCTTTTTTAAGGTTGCCAACTTGTTGCTGGATAGTTGCTTGCCCACTGTGCTGATAAACGCTATTGAAGTCGCCAATCACAGCAGATTCTTGGTTAGACTCTTGCACACTTGATTGTGATTGACCTGCTCTTGCTGATAAGGCAGAACCTGTCAGAGCGATCGCAGACAGTAGACCAATAACAACAGTTCTTTTCAACATTTTAGACTTCCTCTATCTTGGTTTACAGAGTCTAGAAGCACGAGGGATCAACTACAAAACTTCAACGTTTAGCGGAAGCTATTTAGAAAGTAGTTAATGCCAAGCTTTTCTGTCCTCATGTGCAAGAAGACGGGCCGCTTTTTTCTTAAGTTCCCCAGTTTTCAAGTAATTAATAGACTAATTCGCAAAGCTTTTGAATAAGAAAAATCGCACTTCTTAAATCTATTATGAAGATAACAAATATATATTTATCAGTGGCGTAAAAGATGATAGAGAAGAGATTTTTATTTCTGCTTTTAGTGAAAGCTTCAACAAACCAGATCCAAAAAACATCCAGAAAACGCTTGTATATTTATGCTCAGTAATTAGACTTTGAACTCTCTAAGGTTGTTCTTACAAGTAGCAAGTGTTTAGATTCAATCAAATGAAAGAATGTCTGAAGCTACTCTACAGCAAAGGTTAGAGCGCTAAGTTTCCCCCTCTCTTCTTCTAAAAATGAAGGTTAAGGACGTTTTTGATTCGCTTCATAAGGAGGACTTTCTATTTAGCTTGACTCAGATATTTAGAAACTTTCAGCTTACTATTGCTAACAGTTATCAGATATGGTATACGCAGAAATATCTCTGTAAGCGCATTAAGATATAGTTAGTTAAACCAAACAGACTGAACCGAGTTTGGTCAATATCTATATGAAGAGAAAGAGATTTATATCGGTAGAAACTAACCTCGATCGCTCATCTCTAGAAAAGTGATTATTCTAAATTCAAGAGACTGTCAAATGAAAATCTCTTCGACAAATTTCATAGATTTACGATGTAAAAAACCAAGGTAGATAGAATCTAAGTATTTTGTATTTTTTAAGGAATACCAATAATAAATTGCTTGGCTGAAGAGGTTAAAACCTAATTTTTGACAATTACCAACATATTAAATGGGGCACCGAGCAACTTTGGGCGCGATACCAGAGAGGCTACTCATCGTGTTGTACTGCAAAAGCTATCTCACCTTTGATCTGCTGAGTGGGTTGTTTGATTTCGCCCACCCCTGTACCTGCGGTTGAAGTAAGCATTGGAAGACGGGGCATTGCCAGAGCGAAAAGTGTGTAGCAATGGTGAATGATAGTCAGCGGTTAACCTACAAACATACTCATGTTCGGCTGAAGGGCTACAACGTCGTCTATATGATCGACCAGAATCGCGTATCTGATTTCAATGATCGCTTCATGCTCACGATGGGTGAGTTAGAAAATTTCTACTAAGAAGCGTCTCAACTACAATAAAAAGCAGGTTGGATATAACTTCTAAAGCATTTTACAAAGGAATAAGCAGATTAATGCTGTCAGATAACTCTGTTAGTTCCCAAACGCACGTTCGCTCTGGAATGAGGCAGTCAATGCTTCGGACTGGTCATCAGCAGACAGCACGGTTATGATGATTGGCAATTACACGATCTTAATTATGTCTTAATTGTGTGATCTTTTGGCTCTAAAATGAGCAATAATAGTTCATATACACAATTCCTCGTCCTTGCTCATCCTGCTAAAGACAGACTTTATTGTTTCTTGTGATATTAGACTACTCAGAAATAATAAAGATACCCTTATTCTGGTCAGTTTGAAGGCTTTTTCAGTAGTTGAATTAGTAAGTTGAACGCTTACCAGAGATCGCACAAAATAAGTGTATATCAAGCGGCAATTTTTGAATGTTTCATCAAATATTTAAGCAAAAGGTCTAATTGATTAAGAGTATTAATTTGCTATTGGCATATACCGGGAAAAGAATAATGATTGGACTCATGGAAACTACGCAGTTTCCCTCCCCGGATCGAAGAGCTTTTTACATCTTTACAGTAGACTTACGCAAAAGTAGCTAGCTCACAACCTGACTGATGCTTTGAGTCTCACCAATTAAACAAACGCCACAGTTCCAAAGGATGCCGCCTAGCCTACCCAGCAAATATGGTGCCTCCTTCCCGTAACGTTTAAGGGACGTATTTATTGTTGTGGCATTGTTGCTTCAAATTGAAAGCCAGCCGTTCTTAACCAAGCAACCTAAGATACAGGTTTCAACTCCTTAGTATTTTGTCTGGAAAAGCGGTTCGCAACCTACAGCCTGAAAGTATCGTCAAATAGTCCGTCCCAGGTGGCATGTTTGAAGTGAAGCCTCAGAAATGATGGCGGAAACAGGACTGTCAGGGCTGAGATGGTTTATTCTCAGAAGTTTTGAAGCTTACTGACCCGACAAGAATCGACGAAGCTAGTCGATTAGTAGTGAGAAAAATTGCTCAAGAGTCAACTCTACCCGGCTTTCGACCATTTTTTAAGAAGATTCCTGAAAATGGGCTGCACTCTAATTGTGCAGATGTTTCTTCCTACTTCCGACTACTTGACGGATGCCATGAGGCGAGTTTCCAAGCTTACCATTGCGCCTGGGTGACTACTTCAGTCTCGTACCGAATGGTCACAACATTCATCAGATGAGAAACCAGGCGAGTCACAGCTAACCTATTACATAGAGGAAGGTTGAGTGCAAACTACAACTACACAAGAGGCTTTAGAGCCGAGTCCAAGTGTTCCAGTACCTGAGAAGAGGTCAATAGCAAGACGATTTTTGATCGCGTTTAGCTTCTTTTCTGTAGGAGTTGGTGCGATCGCCATGGGTGGATTGAGCATTTGGTCACGCGCTGGTCAATTCACAATCGACAATGCGATCATCAATGCTCGAATTATGCGAGTTCGCGCCCCGATCCCTGGGCAGTTCAACGCGGTCTACACTACTCCTGGGATGCAGGTTAAAGCAGGGCAAATTCTCGCTCGCATCAAGCCCAACATGCAGCAAGCGCAATCGATCACCGCCCTAGAAGCAGAGCGCCAAGCCAACCTCGCTCAACTCACCGCCGCCGAACAGGCACTCGCTCAAACCCAGCAGCAGATTGCTCAACTCAGACAAACTGGAACGACGGTTGTCGCTGCCGACTCAGCGATCGCAGCAGCCGGAGTGGAGGCAAAGCGTTCTGATATTGATGAAGCTCGTGCAGCCGTTCATCAGGCCCGGGCTGTCCATCAGAGGTACGCCAGCCTCGCTGCGGATGGTGCGATCGCTCAGTCCGTTGTTGATGAAAAGAAGTTGGGCATAGACACCGCAGAAGCAGCACTCAAGCGGGCGGAAGCCACCTTGCAACAGTCTCAAACTGCGTTAAACGCGACCCAATCAGGCACCCAATCTAGCGCCTCAGGACTGAGTGTTTCTGATCAGCAAGCGCAACTTGGACAAGTCATTCAAACTCAATCAAGTTTGATCGCAACGCTAAAAGCGCAAGGAGATCGTCTCAATCAACAGTTGAGCCAACTGCAATCTCAGTTCAGCGACAAGCAAGATTTTGTGGTGTCAGCCCCTTTTTCTGGCGTGATTTATAGCGTTACTAGTGAACAAAGTGAACAAGTCAACCAACTAGAACCCGTCATGACGATATTAGATTGTCAAAACCTGTGGGTTGAAGGGGTTGTGACTGCTCAACAGGCTAGTCAAATTAACACCCGTCAGTCTGTGCAAGTCAGTTTGTCTGGAGAAAGCCCTCCTTTGAGCGGTACGGTGGAGCTAATGCAAGCAGTCGGGAACACTCCCGTTCCATCAGCTAATTCTCAAGGTACTGATCATCTTAACGTCACTCAGCTACAGGCGTTGACACCTCCAATCAAAGCTGATTTGGCGGGACAAGCATTGATGCGGGTGATTGTTCGCATCCAACCAACCGCGAAAGTAAGCCAACCCCAGGAGTTTTGTGGAGTTGGACAAATTGCCCAAGTGACATTCACCAAAAAGTCACTAAGTTTTTAGGGGATCTCTACAAACGATCTGACCGAAAGGGTGGAGCGATCGCATTCAGCCCACCTTCGCAAATCAGGCGTTCAGTTTTTTCGGCGACAACGGCAACAACGGCAACCCTTATTGAGGCTGTCCCGTTTTAGCCTGCGAGTTTCGGAAGTTTGTGGACAAGTTTGACCGTCCACACGTTTAACTACTAGACAAATTCAGGAGCAGTTAATGAAGATTTTGGTTTGGGGATTGGGTTATGTCGGCACGGTTGTATCAGCTTGCTTTGCTGAAATGGGACATGAAGTGATTGGCGTTGAAACCAATCCGGAGAAAGTAGAAGTATTCAATTTAGGACGTAGCCCCATCAAGGAACCTGATTTGGATCAGTTAATTCAGCAAGGCATTGATGCAGGACGACTAAGAGCAGTGACTTCTGGTAGAGAATATGTGAACTGGGCAGATGTTTCGATGATATGTGTGGGGACTCCCTCTGCGCCCGACGGCAGCCCTGTATTGGACTACATTGAGAGTGTCGCCAGGGATATCGGTAAAGGAATGCGAAACAGCGATCGCTATCACACTGTTGTTCTCCGCAGTACGGTCTTTCCCCATGTAACGCGCACCCAGTTGTTGCCGTGGCTAGAAAAATATGCTCAGAAAACCTGTGGTCAAGATTTTGGTTTAGCAATCAATCCGGAGTTTCTGCGCGAAACGACAGCAATCAAAGATTTCTATGCGCCGCCTTATACGGTGATTGGTGAGCTAGACGATCGCTCTGGTCAAACGGTGGCAGACCTGTACACCAGCATTCAGGCTCCGATCTATCGCATTGGCATCGAAGAGGCTGAACTGATCAAAGTCGTAAACAACTGCTTCCACGCCCTCAAGATTGGCTTTGCAAACGAGATTGGTCGCTTGTGTGGGCCCCTTTCTCTGGATGCCAACGTAGTTATGAACATTGTCTGCGCGGACACCAAACTCAACATTTCCGCCGCCTACCTGCGCCCCGGTTTTGCCTTTGGAGGCTCCTGTCTGCCCAAAGATTTGCGATCGCTCACCTTTAATGCCCGTCGCTTAGGCAGAACTTTGCCTATCATGGAAGCGGTTCTCCCCAGCAACGAGCTTCAAATTGAAGCGGCTCGCCTCAAGATTCACGAACACAATCCCCGTAAAGTCGCAATTCTGGGTCTAAGCTTTAAGACTGGCACCGATGATCTGCGCGAAAGCCCGGTAATCAATCTGATTCGTCAGCTTTGGGAAGACGGCGTAGAACTGGCAGTCTATGATCCCGATGTGCAGCTAGACCGCATGGTAGGAGCAAATCGTGCTTACCTCGAACGGCAGCTACCTCAAATTCCTCAGATTCTCAAGAGTGATCTGCACGAAGCACTTAGAGGTGCACAGGTGGCTGTGATCACCAAGGATCTTGACTCTCTACAAGGGTTATTAGGTAGCACAGCGATCGTTGATCTTGCTCACCTCAGCGAGATTGTCTCTGCTGACCCCGAAGCGGTTTCTATTGCAGTCGCTGACCCTGAAGCAGTTTCTGTTGTCGTCGCTGATGCGGAAGCAGTTGCGGCCTGAGCCACTCAGTGTATACACAAGTTCTCTGCAAACATCGCTCCGTTTCAGGCGGCTTCAGCCCCCTAAATCCCCCAAAACTGGGGGACTTTGAACCTTGTAAATTTGCTGAAAAGTGGGAAGTCTCCCTGCTCAAAGTCCCCCAGTCTGGGGGATTTAGGGGGCGAAGCGTTCAGCGATGACTGATCGAAAGACTTGTGTGTACACGGTAGCCCCAAAAGGAGAGGGAACAAAACTTTTGGCTCTCTTCGCCCCAGGGAGAAGAGTTGGCGAGGGCTTCGTTCCACTTCGTGAGGAGAGCAATTCATTCCTCAACTAAGCAATGCCAACAATGAGTATCTGGGAGAAGACGATAGTGTTCGCTTTCAGACTAACGCTTGCATCCAAGGAGCTTGACAATGCAACAGTCTCTAGAGTCTAGAAGATTTCAGAAGCGGATTCAGCAGGGGTTGAATCTACTTTGTCTGCTGCTCCTCTCAGCTTTGGGGCTGTGCGGTCTTTATCTATTGCGCGATCCCGATCGCATTCAACAAGCCGGATTTTGGGCCGTTGTTAGTGCAGGTACATTGGGAACTTGGCGCTGGTCTTGGTTTGGGCTACAGGCGATTCGTTCTCGCTTGTATGTGTACTGGGTCTTTCCTCAGTGGCGCAAACGGGCGAATCGGATGGATCAGCAGGAAGTACCCTCGGTGGGCATTGTGGTGCCGACCTTTCGAGAAGAACCTTGGATTACAGAGCGAGTATTTGGCGCGATCGCTCGTGAAGCTCAAACGCTTTCTAAACCGCTCACCCTGGTCGCTGTGACCACCGCCGAAGAAATGATTGCGATCGCCGAAGTTTTGCGGTCGATCGATCCCGATATGCGAATGATTCACTATGTGCCGCTGCTCGATCCTGCAAGAGGAAAACGGGGGGCATTAGCGATCGGGCTACGGACTCTAGCGCAGCAGTCTTCTCGCCCTGACATTGTGGTCTTGATGGATGGAGATGCCATCATTTCAGAAGGTGCCGTGCGAAAGTGCTTGCCGTTCTTCAAGCTCTTTCCCAAACTGGGCGGACTGACAACCGACGAGAAAGCAACCGTTGATGGCTCTAAAGTTTTTGGAGAGTGGCTAGACTTGCGCTTTGCTCAACGTCACCTTTACATGTGTTCCCATTCCCTCTCGCGCAAAATCTTGTGTCTGACAGGTCGATATTCGCTCTATCGTGCCGAGGCTGCTTTAGATCCTTCTTTTGCAGATTTACTAGAAAATGACACGCTTCAAGATTGGTTATGGGGCGAGTTCAAGTTTCTATCGGGGGATGACAAAAGCACTTGGTATTGGCTGCTAAGAGCCGGATACGACATGATCTACGTTCCAGATGTGATGGTGGAAACCCTGGAAACCGTGACTGGAAATGTGCCGATGCGAATGTACCAGAATATGCGGCGCTGGTTTGGCAACATGCTGCGAAACGGAAGCCGAGCAATGGCGTTGGGCCCGGCGCGAGTCGGTGCATACACCTGGTATTGTCTCTTAGATCAGCGCATTAGCTTTTGGACTGCCCTAGTTGCACCGACCTTGATGCTGATTTATCTTATTCAAGGCAACTGGATTGGCTTAAGCTTGATTGTCAGTTGGATTTTGTTTACTCGACCGCTCCGGCTATTAGTATATCAGTGGCAGCGAGAAGCCATGCTCAAGCCGATTCATGTACTGCACGAACTGCTGTCTCAGTGGAGTTCTTCGCTGGTCAAGATTTATACGCAAATGAATCTGGCGCAACAAAAGTGGTCAAACCGAGGCAATCAAAGTCGATCGGTCGCCGGAACCGGACTCAAGCGCTGGATGAAGCTGGGAACTTCTCGATTTTTGTTAGCTGCTCAAGGATTTACCTTTGTGATTGCGCTGCTTTGTCTCGTAGGCTATCTTTCTCCCCAAGTCGATATTCAAGCTTGGTGGTGGAGGCAACACCATCGCACCGTTGAGCAACCCATACAAATTCTGCAAGCCACGGACTATGGGGTGATCTCCAATGATGATCTCGATGATGCCCCGGCTCTTCAGAAACTGTTCGATCGCTTGCCCCCTCAAGGACGCATTCAAATCAATCTACCCCCCGGAGAACTTACTCTTTCGCAACCATTAGCGCTGCATCGAAGTCAGACGGCTCTCAAAGGTCAAGGACAATCCCGCAGCATTCTGCATTTAGTTGCAGGTGAACCAGGTGCGATCGTCATGATCTCGCCGCCCAACAAAGCACAGCCACTAAAAGACATAAAACTTTCTCATCTAACATTGCTCAAAGACTCTACAGAAGACGCTTTTCTAATGGTGAAACGGGTCAATCAAACCTGGTTCAGCAATCTGCAATTTCAGGGTAGCGGCACTCATGCGCTGATATTACAGGAGGTCAAGGATACCCATTTAGAATATCTTGCATTTGATGGAAGCTTTACTCAGGCCCCGATCGCTTGGCGCAATGTGACTCCGGCTGAAGCCCCGATCGTCTCTTCTAGCTCTTTTCCATAAAGCAAAGCAATCTACTCAAAAAAGAGCCAAAACCTCTTGTTCCCTCTCCTTGGAGAGAGGGCTAGGGTGAGGGCGGAGTATTCATGCAGGAAGTTTAGCCTTGTATCCTTTCTTTCTTGGTCACACCTATGGTTATCTCACCCTCCAATGCAACTTTTTCTAGTCTCACTAATACAGACCTGACAACTGCTGGGTTGCTGACCTCTGGGCAATCGTCCCTGCTGCAAACGCCTCTCACCCAGAGCAGACTTGCCGCCGCCGCTAGCCCGATCGCTGATAACACGCTAGAAACTGCTCAGGATCTCGGTACATTAGACAGTAAAGTATCGCTCACCGATGCAGTAGATAGCACCGATCCCGTAGATTTTTTGAAGTTCAGTCTCGGCACTTCTGATGCAGTTAGCCTGTTCTTGAATGGCTTGAGTGCAGGCTACACAGTGGATCTATTGGACAGCGCAGGAACCCTTCTGCAAAGCTCAACCAACAGGGGCACGACTTGGACACTCAACTCCTCAACCACAGGCGGGTCGGTCACGTCTTCCCTCACAGCAGGAACTTACTATGTCAAAGTGACTCCTGCTACCATCACCGGAAACCCAACTTATGCTCTTCCGGGTTCCTACACAGTAAATCTACAACGCCATAATGCACCCAACACCGTTACGGTCGCTGCCAGCAACTCCAACAACCGCGAACTGGCTGATTTTGTGGCATCAGGCACGAATGATCAAGACATCATTGAGCAAGCGATCGCTCAAGTCGGCACTCAGGGCGGCGGAACCATTCTCCTATTAGAAGGCACCTACAATATCTCAAACAATCTGGAAGTCCTCTATGATAACGTCACCCTGTCTGGAGTGGGTTGGAAGTCAACTTTGAGATTGGTCGATAATGCTCAACTAAGAAATGCCGGATTGTTACGATCAGCTTTTCCGAGTGAGGCGCAAAATATTCAGAAGCCTTTCTTCTCAAACCAGAACTTTCTGCATCTATCACTAGATGGCAACAAAGATGGCGGCGCAAGTTTTGAGAACAGCTATGCAAACTTTGGGACTTATGCCGACAGTAGCTTTGTCGATATTCGGGCACACGACTTTGCCCACTATGGGTTTGACCCTCACGAAAACTCCGATGCGGGTGTGCCCACCGTCCGGTTAAGCATGGTCGGAAACTTGGCGGATCACAATGGAGTCGATGGATTGACGATCGACAATTGTCTCGATTCTACCTTCAGCAGCAACATCATTGATGCCAATGGTCGGCATGGAATCAACGTGGTAACGGCTTCTAAAAACAACTTAGTTAGAGGCAACATCGTCACCAACAATGGGGGCGTTGGTATTATTGTTCAGCCAGGTAGCGAAACGAGTAGAGCCTCTGATGCAAACCGTCTACTCAACAACACCATTCGCGATAATCAACTATCTGGTATCTTAGTTCAACTCTCCAACGAGACTGAGATCATAGGTAACATCATTCAAGGCAGTGGTGAGCATGGAATTCGCCTCAGAGGAGTCAGCAACTCTACCGTTTCCAACAACCTGATTGCTGATAACGGTCTTTCCCTGACCAACAAGTTCCACGGAATTTACATGGATGATTATGTAGGCACAAGACCTGAAACTCCTGCCTTTGTGGCCTCTACGCGCAACCTGGTAAAGAACAATACTATCCGTTCTCTCACAAACAGCCACCGCAACGGAATTGCCGAACGCAGCGTCAGTGATGACAATAATACTTACCAGGACAACCTCATCACAGGCACGACCAGAAGCCCGATCGTCGTGCTTGCGCCCAACTCCAAAATTATCACGACTCCTGTTGTTGTGACACCCGTAGATGTCACTCCTCGCCCAACTCAAACCGGAGCAGCTAACCCACTCTCAGACAACACCCTGGAGACTGCGGTTGATCTCGGTGCAGCAGATCGTCTGCAATCAGTGACAGATTTCGTCGGCAGTAGTGACCCGCTCGATTATTTCAAATTCAGTCTAGGAGTTTCTGATGCGGTGAGCGTGTTCTTGAATGGGCTGAGTGCAGGATACCGCCTGGATCTGCTCAACAGTGCAGGAACGATTCTGCAAGACTCGACGAACAGTGGCACTGTTTCAAATAGCAGTTCCTCAGCGACAGGAGGTTCGGTCACATCGTTCTTAGCGGCAGGCACCTATTACGTCAAGATCACACCTACTGCCATCCTTGGAAATCCTGACTACGCCCTTCCGGGTTCCTACACCTTCAATCTAATGCGCCACAACGCTCCTAACACCGTTACGATCTCCGCTAGTAACTCTGTAAATGCAAATCTGGCGGACTACATAGCGACAGGCACGGCTGACCAAACTGTCATTGAACAAGCGATCGCAAGCCTGGGATCAAAGGGTGGTGGAACAATTGTGCTAATGGAAGGCACCTACAATATCTCCGACAATGTTGAAGTGCTTTATGATAACGTCGTCCTGACGGGAGTTGGCTGGAAATCGGTACTGAGATTGGTCGATAATGCCCAGCTAGAAGATGCGGGACTGTTGCGATCGGCTTATCACACCGAAGCAGAAAACCAAGTCAAAACCTTCTTCTCAAATCAGCACTTCCGGCACCTGTCGCTAGATGGTAACAAAGACGGTGGCACCAGTTATCAGAACAGCTATGCGAATTTTGGCACCTATGCAGACAGTAGCTTTGTCGATATTCGGGCACATGACTTTCCTCACTATGGATTTGACCCTCACGAAAACTCGGCGGCGGGTGTGCCTACTGTCCGGCTGAGCATGGTTGGGAATCTGGCGGATCACAATGGAGTCGATGGATTAACGATCGACAATTGCCTCGATTCCACCTTCACTCACAACATTCTGGATGCCAATGGTCGGCATGGAATCAATATCGTGACGGCTGCCAAAAATAACAGTGTGAGAGACAACGTCGTCACTAACAATGGTGGCAATGGAATTACAATTCAACCCGGTACAGAAACTAGCAGAACCTCTGACGCAAACTCTATTGTTAACAATGTGATTCGCGGCAATAAGCTGTCTGGCATCTTAGTTCAACTGGCTGCTAACACCAAAGTTGAAGGCAACACGATCGTCGGTAATGCTCAACACGGCATTCGTCTGAGAGGATCAACCTTCACGACGATTACTAGCAACACCATTGCCGACAACGGAACCGCAGCACCAACCACTTACTACGGTATCTATCTGGATGACTTTTCTACAGGTGGAGTCAAGTCATCTACCAACAACTTAATTCGGAACAACACCATTCGCTCTACCACAAACAGTTACCGCAATGGAATCGCCGAACGCAATATAAATAACGATTACAATGTCTACGAAAGCAACACAATTTCAGGATTTACGAGAACAGCGATCGCCCTCCTTGGCACCAACTCTAAGATAATTACCTCGCCTGTAGCACAATCCCTGATGAGTAACGACTCAAGCAAAACACTCAACTCCTCGGTAGTGCCATTTGAGTAAAGACGGAGAAAAAAGGGCATTGCTAAGTTCTGAGGTTCACTATCATCCCCAACCCCTCTACTGACCAGCGACTTATCGGTTGTGGAGCTACTTAAGGGTTCCCCGTCTAATCTGTTGATACCCGGCAGAGTCTAGTAGCAAAATTACGGCTCCGGGAAGGCTCAACAGCCAACTTAATGCGGTAATAGTTAGAGAAAGTAGGAGGGCTTGTTCTGCGGTTAACCCTACGCGACTAAACAAATAGACCCACAAGCCTTCTTTGACTCCTAACCCTCCCAATGAGATAGGAAGCAGCGTGACGACCACCACGATCGGAATGAAAACGAGCAGTTCTAAGTAGGAGACCGGAATTTTAAGCTGCTGGGCAACGAGATAGTGGTAGTACACGATCGCTAGCTGGAGTAACAGGGAAAGCCCCATAGACAATGCCAGAGCGCGACGGTGTTGAGCGAACTTTCTTAAGAGGATTTGAATTTTGGCAAAGCGATCGGCGACTCGCCCCAGCCGAAATTTTTCTAGCCAAGGCTCAATCCATATCAGTAGTTTAGGACTCGATATGAGTAGAACTGCTCCCACCAGTGCGCCAACGCAGGACATAAATAGCAGAATAATATCCCAACGTCCTACTAAGCGAAAGGCGGGCGGCAATCCTAATACGGCAAGAGCGGAGAGTGCTGCCAAACCTGTGAATCGTTCCAGAAAGACGGAGACTAGGGCGACTTCTGGATCTTTTGTGATCTGAGCAACCCGGTAGACTCGGTAAGCATCCCCTCCCAACGCGCCGGGAAGAAAGATGTTGAGAAACATTCCCGCGAAGTAGCTGCTGAGTAGATGGCTCATCGGAACGGAATGATTGCTGGATTGAAGGACAACACTCCAGCGTAAGCAACTTAACCACTGACAGCCTGTGTAAAAGAGCAGCGCAAGCAGAATAAACTGCCAGGAAAGGTGCTGAAACTGAGTCCAGGCTTGATGGAAGTCGATTTGAGTTAAGACAAAAACAAGCAGTGCTAGGCTAACAATTGTTTTCAGAGCGGTGACTGGCTTTAGTTTCACTGGCTTTAGTTTTATCGGGTTGCTGAGAGTGCGATCGCGGCTCGATCAATGGCATCGTTCAGTTTTTTCACCCCGAAAATTTGTTCGTTAACATACCAGCCTGCAAAGCGATCTCGTTCTGCTGCTTTCAGGGTTCGCGGCATGGCTCTAGCTGCTTGCTTTGCTTGCGCGAGATACCTTATTGTTTTTCGTTGATTTGGAAGAGACTTGAAAGCATGGGCAAGCGAGTTTAGAAGCCGATTTGCTTGCTGCATGAAGTCGGACTGCACACACAGGTTATCGTTGAAAAATGTTTGACCTTGTGGATCTAAGGTCTTATTCAGTGCATCACAGTTTGACAGTACCGATCGCAGCTTTTTGATTGATCCATCCGTGCCCTGAATAATCGCATCTACTTGGGTCTGACCATTAGCAGGCTCAATGCGGTAGAAATCTGGGCGATCGCTCAATGGGTTGGCTTTTAGTTGCCCGGTTTGAATGTGTTTGAGTAACGCTTTGCTGGCGTGTGAGATGCGGAGGTCGTGAAAGAGATATTGTTGACTAAAGCCAGGAATGTCTCCTTGTTTTTGCTGCCAGTAAGAGGCAAAAAAGTCCTTGTAGAGTGAGGCGATTTGGTTGGCGTGTCTCGCACCAAAATAGCGATCGCAAAACTGTTTTACAAAGGTATCTGACTTATATTCTGTAAAGCTCCACATCATCTGAGCATTAGCCGCGATCGTTAAAACAAATTCCCGCACATTGCCCACATTGACGATCGAGAATTGCAGGGGTTGTTGGGAGGCGGACTGAGCAATGCGGAAATTTTGCTCCATTTTCCAGGGGCTTTCAGCTTGGGCTAGGTGCGCTCCGGAGGAGGTAAATTGGAAGTTCATGTAGTAGCCGATCGGCTGGTTGGGGGGAGCGATCGCGCCTCTTAGCTCGACTCCAGGAAAGTGATCTCGGTTGTCTGAAGAGAATGTCCAAATCAGACTCGGTTCTTCTGGTAGTCGGAGTAGTTGTTGAGCAAAGAGCTTTGAATTTTCGGCGTAAAGCATCGTTTGCATTACCGGGTGTGCTTGATTGGTAATCCGTTTCAGCAAAGTGATCTGTCGTAAAATCATCTCCTGGATCACTCTGGCGCGGCTCGCATCCTCTTGAGGTGCATCGGGCATTGCATCATAGAAGGCTTGATCTTTGGCTCCCCGAAAGCCAATTCCCCACACCATTTCAAACTTCTCGCGCAGTAGTAGATTGATGTGGTAAGTCCAGAACTCATCAAATTTTTCGCGGTTCGCTAAGGCAAGTTGCGGAGGCTCTTGTTGCCGAACTAACTGCCAGTACTTGTCCCAATATCTGAATGACCCCAAATAGGGAGTTGTGATGGCGAGTCCACGATCGCTGGCTTGACGCGCACGCTTCAAACCCGCTTGGGGTGAGGGGTAATCTCCTATGTCTTCTCCGACGTTAATCACATTGAGCTTTAGCCGCAGCATGGTTTCAAAAATCACGTCGTCTGCGTCAATCGTTGGGTTGGTTTTCTGCCAACCTCTAAGTAAATCTTTGTTGTTGGGAAACCATGCCCGCCAAGTAACATGGGGCGAACCAAACCGCAAGTTAGTACTTCGGGGAATGGTAATTTCTGTTTTCTGCTGAGGTTTCCACGAAGCCCAGAACCAAAGTGGAGGAACCTCCAGGAACCGTTCAGAAAAGGTGTAGATTGCATAGATGGTTCCTCGTGTGTCTGTTCCTTGTAAAACAATCCGGGTAGCCCCTCCAGCCTCTTTCACCATAATGGAATGTGCTTCCGTCCCTACTAATGTTGAATCAGCCGTTTGGGAACCATTGCGCGTGATCACGATCGCGTCACGATCGCCCAATTCTGAGGCACTGGTGACGATCGGTGATTCTTGCCCAAACACCGTTTGTAGATCTCGCTGGAGGTCTTTGACGGCTCTTTGAATGGCTCTATCTTGCCCAGCATCTATTAGAATGGGCACTCCTGGACTGATTTGAATATCAGCAGATGTGGCTGCATCAATGCCCGGAAATAAGCTGATTACCAGCGTTACCAAGACTGCCAGAATCAGAGTATTGATCTGATTTCTGCGATCGAAAACTTTGTTAAACATTGAGAATATTCTTAGAATTTAAGCCTTCAGTTCTGAATTAGTAAGCACCCAAATCTCTACCCTGATTCCGAACTCGCGGCAGTATTCCATCCTCGCGTTGCCACAATCGCAGCCGCGCCCCAAAGGTTTCCATAACAGGTTGACCGATCGTTTCCAAATATTGAGAAACTTCGGGCGTAAAGGCATTGTCTTTTGCATCATCGAGGTGAATCCACACCCGTTTAGCCTGCTCTAGAATGTGGCTGACCTGATCTAAATTGCTGATGATCACACTGCGACTGACCCGATCAATCATCCGTCCATCGCGAAAATAGAGAGCATCTACAGGTAAAACGGATGGGAAAAAGTAATCTAATCCGCCTAGCACGATCGCGGCTCCCGATGGGGTTGGAGAAATCACTACATCCCCCGGCTGTCGGCGATCGTGAACATATTCAAACACCTCAATATTTCGTCTAATCAGCGAATCGTGATAGCTGGCTAGCACCCGACCCGGTTCAATATTGCTAATTAGAATCAGGGCAACGCCAGCGATCGCAATCTGTCTCAATGGCAGTAACCCCTTTAAGATGCTCTCAAATCTTCGCCCTAAGCTTTCTAGTAAGCAAACCGCACTGTAAACTGCTAATGTGATCAGCAAGGGATAGACCGGGAAGGTATATCGGGGAGTGATCTGATAGAGCAAAATCGTCACACTCAGGACATAGAGTAGCGTTAGGCTAAAGAAGAAAATTAATTTTCCATCCCGACGCTTCAGAAAGTAGGCAAACCCTAAGAGAAAGAAAAGACTATAAATTGTATACATGCGGCTGGGGCCGACAAACAGGCAAGAAAGAAAACCAGCAATGTCTCGCAAATGCGGCTTTAAATAAGATTCTGTGCCAGAAGATAACGCAATCCAGGGCGTTAAACATTTGATCGAAAAGAAGATGATGTTGTAGACATAAATTGACATCACCGTCGCGCTGCCTAGCAGAATCGTCCAGTCGGTTGACCAACGAAACGGTCGATAAAAGAACAGAAAGCCAATCAGAAAACAAGGCAATAGCGTAATGGTGACTTCTTGACTGAGCAATGTCAATGTCACAGCAATAAAAAATATATATTGATAGCGTTTCCCTTCGCGTTCAATAAATCCTTTGTAAAACGACCAAAATGCTACCAGGCTCATACATTGCAACACCTGGTAAAACCGAATAAATCGGGAATACCAAAGCTCCCAGGGGTCGATCGCTAATAGCGCCGTCACGACTAAAGCCACCCAAACTTTTCCAGTGATTTGGCGAGCGAGAACAAAGGCAACCACGAGCGTCGCAGTTCCCCAAAGCGCAGATAGCAAGCGAACATTAACGGCAGAACTTCCTACCAGTTGCAGCCAGAGCGCCACCATGTAGTGATAGAAAGGGGAGCGGGTATACCAAATACCAGACGTGGCTTCAGGAGCGCCTGTGCGAAGAATTCCGCGAATCGCATCAAAGGAAATACTCTCATCGGTGTCTAGCGATTCAAACCCAATCTGATAAACCCTAAGTACAAATCCAATGATGACAATCACACTCAACCACCCCCACTGATTCCAGCCAGAGTGTGTTCTAAATAGCGTTTGAAATCTGTTTACAATGCTCGATCGTCCAATGCTTGCTAAAGATCGCCCACCCATCGGAAACCGAATCATCGCAACACTGATGCTGAGGTAAGCTAAGACGGCTCCCGAAGCCCACGATACCGCCATTCCACCTGTCAGACTCCAGCCCACAAACAGAATCACACCGAATAAAAACCACAGCGTCCAGGAAGGACAGATTTCTAGACCCGATCGATGCGGATTTTGCGACAAGGAATGTAGAGACGTTGCAGGAAACGCCTTTGCACGGGTAGCACTTAATTCAACTAAACCACTTAATTCAACTAAACCACTTTGCGGGTTTTGCCGTCGTCTCATCTGGCTCCACAGCAGCATCAAGACCCCAATTCCCACAAATCCCAGAAAGACGAGCGTAGGACTTTGAGACTGAGCGAAGAGTAGCCCTCGTTCTGACTCAGCATATCGATGTTTGAGTAACCCAATGCCGATCAGAAACAAGGTTCCGGGTAACAGCAGTCCTGTCCCTGCGGTGATGCTATCCCACCCGCTAAGACGACCCAACCAAAATCGACCGAGACCCCAGGCAGCGATCGCGACAATCCCTGTTGCTCCTAATTGCCAGAGACTTTGATGCCAAAGAAAACTGGGATAGTCGAGCAGATAAGCATCGCCTTCAAAGGTACGTTTAAAAGCCTGTGGGACTGGCGATTCTAGCACTGTGGCAGGCTGACCTTGACCTAAACCCTCCGCCCAACCCGATACAGGCTGGGGTAAGGCAGTCCAGGTATTATCGGTAGCGATCGTCGCTGTAATTTCTCCTCGATCAGTCTCAACCCAACCGTCTAGAAAAAATCCTAATGCACCGTTTGGGGTGAGCGCGCCATTGCGTTTGGTAGACCAGTCTGGATCAAGAGGACGAGCCAACCGTACTGCCAGTGTGTTAACACCCGACTTCAGGAGGTTTGTCACTTCATAGAGGTGTAACTCGTTGCCATCATTCGCCCCAAATCGATTCATCAGCCGACCATTGAGCAACAGGGCATACTCACCATCTCCCGCCACCCTTACAAAGGCACGCTGCCGCACTTGGGGAGTCTGCCAACTGCCTCTCAGCCATACCTCTCCTTGTGTACTTTCCCGACCAGTGATCCAATTTCCTGCTAGAAAGCGATCGAACAAATGACGACTCAGCCGACTATAGGTCGGTGCTTGAACGGGTGCGATCGCTTTCGCTGCTACCCAGTTCTGATCGGGAAACTCTGGATCAAACCACCGCAGTCCATGATGATTTTCTGCCAGAGTAGAGATTTTCCAGGGAGTTGCTCCGGTGCTGAGGTCGATCAGGTCGCTTCCTTGTGTCGGATAGACGGCTCCCTCAATGACCACACGCGGATTTTGGCGATTCTTTTGAATGGCTAGCGCGATCGTATTTCTGCCGGGACGCAAATCATGGGTTAGATCGACATATGTTGTTAATTTCCAATCGCGAGTATTACTCAGTGAGTAGAAAGCTCCACCATTACTACGGTAATTAACGCTGTCGTTGACATTTTGAAACGGTTCACTCAACTTACTCGCAAATCCGAGAGAGTTATTAACGGTGCTAACTTCTTTAGCAATGTCTTTACCATTCACATACAGAACAAAATCATTATCTGCACTCAGCTTTAGCCAGCCAGCCTGAGCATCTTCTGCTAAGTCAAAGCTGCGACGGGCATAAAACGAGTAACCTGGCTCCTGGGAACCAATCCATTGTGTCTCAGCCGCCCAAGCGACCCGATCAACGGGAGCAGGCGGTTTATCCCAAAGCACAAAGCTCAACATTCCTAGTAAGCAGCCCAGAATCACAATGAGTGCTAACGAAAGCCAACGATCGCTATGTTTCATGGCTAACCTCCCTCATCAAAGGGGTGCAAGGCTTCTTCATTGATCGGTTTATCCCAGGCGGTGTTGTCGATCGATTGGCGATATTGTTTCCAGGCTTGCTTTAAATCGCCGTTGTGATAGCTCGCCCAGGATGAGTGCAAATAGGCTTGACCCAGTAATGCAAAACTGGGCTTGTGAAAATGGCTGAGATCTTGGATCACCTGTCGCGCCACCCGTGATGACTGGTCAAATTCACCATTGACGACTCTGGCTAACATCAAGTCATACATTGCTTCGAGGTGTCCTGGAAAGATCTTCAATGCGGCTTCAAAGCGATCGATCGCCGCTCCAGGCTTGCGGTTTTCACCCTCGTTGAAGTAGTTTACGCCCTGGTTGACGATCGCCGTTGCGAGATATTGTCTGGCAAAAAACTGGTCGGGTGCGATCGCTAAGGCGCGCTGAAAATAATCTTCTGCTTTGAGATAGTCTCTCAGATGATAGCGTTCTAGCCCTTTGGCAACGTTGATCAGAGCCAGATCAGGTTCGCCATCATAAAATCCGGCTGCTGCCCTACGCTGAAGAAATTCTTCATCACCTTGCAAGGGCGGATACCAGGCGGCTAATGTTCGGCTGATCGTAACAACGGGGTGATATTCGCCTTTGGCAAACATTGTGTCGAGTTGATGATTGATCAGGTTGGGCACGAGCAGAGAGAAAGCAATGATGCCAGCGACTAAACCCACCCAGGGCAGCACTTTGCCCATATCAAATAGAAAGCGATCGAGCGTTTCATCAGCCAGTCCTAAATAGAAAGCCATTAGTCCGATTGCCAGCCCGATCGTTGTAAACACCCAGCCCTGACCAATAAATCCAAAAAAGTGATTGCTATAGCCCAAGCCTCTTGTCCAAATTTCGTCCCATAATGACAGTTGAAAAAATCGGCTATCTTCAATGGAGAAAAACGTCGATGTGATGGGACTCGACTGCTCCAGTGAAATGTTTTGTTTCCACTGCGATTGCACCTGAGGAAAATTAACTTCTACGTGCTTGTTAATCTGTTGTCCCTGTTCATAGTAAGCTTTCGCCACTAGAGTTACCGTGGGAGAAAACGTAGTAACAAGATATGGAACGAGTAAAACTGCAATGATACCGCTCCAGAAAAATAAACGCGGCGCACGATCGATTCTGAGCCGGAAAACAAACGCAAATCCGATTAGTGCAAATAATGCAGCGAGAACTTTACCTGCATTGATGACAGAAAGATTAATTCCGAAGGCTTCTAGCGCATGGGGCGGCAAATTATACCAAGGCTCGATCGCTCCTAGAACTAACGCAAACGAACCGACGAGCAGGCTGATCCGTTCTCGGTTAAACCAGTTCAGTAAGTGGAGCAAAGTTTGCATTGTTAATTAACTGTTAATTAATTTGGGACGATTTTGCTTGCATTGGCTGCACCTCCAATCGATCGCCAGGATTTAAAGCTCTTGGCAAGAGAATCACCTCGTCTCCCGGCAATAAACCTGCTAAGACTTCTCGTTGATTGCCCGCTAATCTCCCTAGCTTCACTTTCTTAACCACAGCTTGACCTGACTGAGGCACCATGACCATGCTTTCACCACCTGACAAGTGAGTCACTGCCTTTTCTGGAATAAACAACCCTGCCTTACCCCGATCGAACTGCACATACCCCTGCAACCCTGGAGGCATCTGGAGACCGTCAACAGCCACCCACACAGAATAGGTATATTGTCGATCAATGCTGACCTTGCTTGACTTCCCAGCTTCTGTTTCCACCGTGCGATTAAGCCGGATCACGCGCCCTTTGTAAGTGCGTCCAGGATAGGCAACTAAGCGAACGGTTGCTACATCGCCCATCTTAATTGCATTCAATCGCGCCTGATCAACAAATGCTTTGAAAACAACGCCTTCCTCTAGCTTGATCAACGGGTCACGATCGCGCATGTCCGCCAATTCCCCAGCATGGATATTGACCTGACTCACCAACCCATCGTTACTGGCATAAATCACCGTGTTGCTCAGTTCTCTGATCGCCTCCTGGAGAGCAATCTTGCTGTTTTGCAGCGTTAGACGAGCCGTGGTGATTTCCTGCTTGATCGCGGTTTGGTCAAGCCGTCTCGCTACTTGAGCATCAGCCAGATCGCGTTGGCGAGTAATCACAAAGTCTCGATTGTTAAATCGCTGCGTTTCTGTGTTCACTACGCCTTGTTGTGCCGACAGCAATTCTTTTTTGCGCGTGGCATAGATGTCTTGCATGTCATACAACTGAAACTTAGAGATAGCTCCCTGCTTCGCCAAAGGTTCAAGCTGTTGCAATTTTCTTTCAGCCGTCTTCAATCTGACCTGAGCCGCTTCAACATTGTTCTTGAGTTCTCGTTCTGCTAGAGAATCAATCTGGCTCAGTTTCGTTCCAGCCGCGCTAAGTCTGGCTTGGGCTGCCATAATGCTCCCTTCTCGCTCCAGCATTCTTTCTGGTGCAGAAACTTGTAGAGAACGCAGGTTTTGTTCAGCATTGGCCAGATTGTTGCGGGCACGATCGACCTGAGCCGCAAAGGGAGCCTTTTGTAGCCGAAGGAGTGGTTGACCTCGACGCACCTGTTGTCCTTCGACCACATACACCTTCTCAACAGGTGATGATAGTAGCGGACGAATGTTGACGGCTTGCAGTGCTGCTGATTCCCCCGGTGCTGCGACGCTTTCCTCTACGCTTTTTAGCCCTACCGATGCAGTTTGTACTTTAATCGGGTCGCCCTTGATGCGTTGCAGCGCTGGATACCCCAAGCGGGAACCATAAAATTTAGACTCTGGATTTTGCAGAGTCGGCAACAGTACGGTGACAGTGAGCGCACCCATGAGGCTTGCAGGCGCAGCAACTAAAGCACTCAAAATTAGACGGGAGGGAAGTTGGGATTGCATCATTCTCGATCGCAGGTAACAGAACTATCAGAATCAGAAGCATTCGTTAACGCGGTACTAAACAGGGATTGCCACAGGGGAACAATGCGCGACCAGCTAAACCGAGTTTGCACATCGTTCAAACCAGCGCATCCCAATTCTTGAGCCGACACGGGATCTTCTAAAACAGTGAGAATCGCTTGAGCCAGCGCCACCGGGTCTTTTTCAGGAATGAGCCAACCCGTTTTACCGGAGCAAATCACATCCACGATGCCGCCAACTGCACTGGCAATTACGGGCTTTTCGTGAGCTAAGGCCTCGATCAAGACAACTCCCAAACCTTCAGTGTCACCTTTACTATCGACGATCGCAGGCAACACAAAGACATCACAAGTTGCATACTCATTCGCCAGTTCTTCTTTCGTGACGAACCCTAGAAAGTCTACAACGCTTTCCAAACGCAAGTCTTTGCATTGAGTGCGAATCTCTAGTTCCAGAATGCCCTTGCCGACAATTCGCAACCGAACCGATTGTTTTGCGAGTACGATCGGGAGTGCTTCCAGCAAATATCGCAGTCCTTTGCGCTCGTCTAATCGACCGACAAACAAGAGTCTGGGAGGTTCTTCGGGCGATCGGGCTTTCGGAGCTTTGGCTTCAATCGTCAGACCATAGGGCACGATCGTCACTTGCCCGTCATAAAGTTTGCGAACTAACCCTTGAGTAAACGAAGAATTGGCAGTCACTCCTTTAGTCATCGGCAGGAGCCAACGCAGAATTGTTGCCACGAAGCCAAACTTGTTCGCCAACAGCAGTTCGCCGCCGTGAAAGCAGAACACCATCGGAATGCCCAAAAGTTTACTAGCAGGGAACGCCATCAACCCGTGGGGAAATGCCCAATGGACTTGCAGCAAATCTGGTTTTTCTCGACGGCACATCCAAAACACTTGCCAGGTTCCTAGTAGGATGTATAGCGCAGCAACCAATAAGTAGAGCGGTTGCTGTTGCAGCTTAGTCGGAGCGCCATCCCGTACTAGGTTCTCAAACTGTTTGATGCAATAGCGAAAACGATAAACCTGTATTCCATCCAGCCAATAGGATGAACTACCCTCGTAGGCAGGGGCAAACACTGTGAACTTAGCCCCAGTGGGTTGCAGACGCAGATTTGCCTCCCGCACAAAGGCGCCATGATGACCATCAGACGTGAGCGGATAAACCGATGTCATCACTAAGATGTGTTTGTCTCGAAGACTGGTCATTATTGTTTCGCTAGCCATCCAAGCCGCTCCAGTTTCATCGGTGTGAGTACACGACCTTCCGATTGAAACCAATACCAGACCTTAAAGAAGTCGATCGCCGATGAAATCAACCGTCCACGACCAAATTTACTCTTTCCAGAATGGCGCGGATGCCACGGTGTCGGCACTTCGACCACACGACACCCCCAACCTGCCATCACCGCCAATGTATAGCGATGGGTGACAAGTTCTAATGGCAAAGTTGCCAATACATCTCGCCGCACCAATTTGATCCAGTTCATGTCGTGAATGCCCAAGCCAAACATTTGACGACAGGTAGCGTTTGCCAGACTAGATGCACGGGTCTTGCCATCATTTCGGTGTTGTCGCCAGCCCGCTACAGCATCCACTCCAGGCACACAGGCTTCTAACAGCAATGGGAGATCCGTTTGAGGATCAGATTCGAGATCGGCTTGTCCCCAGAAGATCCAATCTGTTGTAGTATGCGCGAGGGCTGTCTTCAACACACCTGTCACACTCCGCCTGTGAGGATGACGAATCACGTTCAAAAAGGGGTATTGCTGACTCAAAAGCGCCAGAACATTCGGACTGTCATCGGTGCTGCCATCGTCAATGACGAGGACTGGCAACGTGAAGCCAAGCGCTTTGAAAGCTTGCTCGATCGAGATCAGCAGCGGTTCCAGGTTGCCCTCTTCATTAAAAGCAGGAATGACAACCGTAACAGACTTGCTTTTAAGCGGAGGTAAAGGCGAAAAACACGCAGGATTTTCTACTAGTAATGTCATAGTTTAGACCTCCTGAATTTCTCAGGAAAGAGGCTCCGTCCCTGGGTATCGATCGGACGGGCTGATCAATCATCACTCTGGTAGATTCCCATTCACCTTTGCTTTGCTTGCCACTTAAATTCACTCTTTAGGGTGACCGTCAAAGCATTGGAATTCACTTAAGATAACTGTTACAAGGGTGACAAACTAGGGACGAAAAAATTCAAATCGGAGACAAGTACATCTGCTGATATGAATTTATCTACCAACAAAGGGTACGCGAAAAATATTTTTTGAAATGGTATGGGCAATTACATTTAACTAGTGTAAACTAGCTGACATCAAGAGCTAACTAAGTCTGCTGCGATCGAGGGTTGCAACTGGCAGCCCTTCTAAGGCGCTTGCGCTGAAAGCAGCGGCGAAGGATTTTTTACCACTTTCCTGTCGAAAGCCTGACCCGTGATTGATTAGGGATCTGCTAAATTAAAACCTTCTAGCAGAACTTTTAGTTTATAGAGCTACCTTCTCAAACAGAGATCGGTATTCTAGTCGTTAATCAAAGCGAGTATAAATCAATGGCACAGGCTCACTTCACCGCCCTGTTCGTAAACTCAGATTTTGCATCTACTTTTATGACTTGCTATGAAACTTTTACTGGTTGAGGATGATCAGTGTATTACTGAACTGTTGGCAGAGGCTCTTGCTGGCGAGAATTATGCGATCGACATTGCGCTAGATGGTCAGGCCGGCTGGGAGTCAGTGGTAGCTTCTGATTATGACTTACTTCTACTGGATGTATTTTTGCCCAAAGAAGATGGGATTAGTCTCTGTCGGCGGCTACGCTCTCATGGCTACTGTATGCCGATTTTGATGCTAACAGCGCGAGATACCCTCCAAGATTGGAGAGCAGGGCTAGATGCGGGTGCTGACGGCTACCTGGTTAAACCTTATAAGCTCAGAGAGTTGTTGGCTTCTATCCGCACTCTACTTGAGAAGCCTTCACTTGCCTGTCAAAACTTGTCTGTTAGAGCTTAAGAGATTTGTTAGGAAAACTTTATCGTCTGCCTCAACTCCGAGATCTTTCAAAGTCAGAGTCCCCAGAATTGGGGGATTTAAGCATGAAAAAAGCTGATAGCGACTTTTTGAGTACCGCTACCAGCAGGTTGAAGATTAGATTTGTGTGAATTGTCGTGACTAGCTCTGGTGAGAGAGTTTGGGTAGGGCAACCTTAGTCCAGGTGGCGGGCCTTATAGCGCTCGTACTCCTCCGAAAGATTACTTTCTGCTTTAGGCTTTTTGTGATGAAGGCCCAGAAAATACGTCAACGCTGTACTCACCAAGGCAATGCTAACTCCGAAGGCTAGAATATCTGTTCCACCTTCCCACTTCACGGCTCGCCCTAGAAACAAAACACTTAAGATCACCACTACGACGCTCACAAGTTTGCCTTTGAGATCATCTAGGTTGTGAATTTCTAACCAGGGAGGCACTTTAAGGCGTTCGTCAATAAACAGTAAATAGAGTCCAAGTGCCGTGATGTGAAAAACAGTTGCTAGTAAAAACAAATCGATAATTTCGATAAACGATAGAATTATCGTCTTTGCCTCACTACTGGAATGCCCTATTTTTAGAGCAAGACCGATCGTAACAAAAGTTTGAACTGCGCCATAGAGCAGAAGTGTGATTGAGATTGCAAATGAACACAGTACAGCAACTAAAATCGATATTCGACTGCTGTTGATAATTCGATTGAGCATGTTGGTGAATGTATTCTACAACAGTTTTTTCTTCACACAAATTACAAATGGCTACATCACTTGTAGTTGTTGCAATCTTGGCAATCTAGAGGAATCTCTAGCGATTTACTAGTTCTAGGCTGCTAAAACGCCAACGCTAGAATGACCTGATGTTTGTTAGAGAAGGTACAGCAGAAAGAATAGAAGAATCCACACGACATCCACAAAGTGCCAGTAAAGTTCTGCGGCTTCTACCCCAAAGTGATGATCACTGGTGTAATGTCCTTCTTTACGCGATCGCCACCACACTGCCCCCATCAAAACCAGCCCAAATGCGACGTGCAGCCCGTGAAAGCCCGTTAGAACGTAAAACGTACTGGCAAACAAGTTTGTCGTCAAACCAAACTCTAAATGAAAGTACTCATAGGCTTGACCGACCAGAAAGATTGCTCCCATCGCCGCAGTTATCAAAAACCAGGTTTGTAGGCCTGCAACATCATTTTTTTTGATGGCGACATCCGCTTTGTGAATCACGAAACTGCTGGCAATCAGAATAATGGTGTTGACTCCGGGTAGCCACAACTCTAGCTCCGGTGTGCCTGCGGGGGGCCAGACGGGGGTGACCGATCGAAAGGTTAAGTAGGCAGTAAACAAGCCTAAGAAGATCATGCCTTCGGCAAGTAGGAATATAAACAGCCCGAAGATACGGTAGTCATGATGCTCAGAATGGGCGGCGATCGTCGTTTCGGCCGTCAGATAATCGTGGTTGGCTGTCTCAGCCGGATTGGTTGTTGAGCTTTGCATGAGTGTTGGTTCGGTTTTAAAGGATTGTCGAGTCACGGTGTATGGGCTACTAGTAGTCTGTCAAGGTTGAAATGAGGGGTTGGCAGTTCTCAAAACATGCGTTAAAACGATGTTCCAGATTTCGACAACCCCTCAAATCAAAGCTGACAGTCCACTAGTCCATTGGGCGTTGCTGATTGGAGGGATGAATGCGTGGGAAGTGCCAATCTTTTCGCCCCCTAAATCCCCCAATTTTGGGGGACTTTGAGCATTGGGTTTCCCTTCGCTTTAGGACAATTCGTCCCATGATTCAGCAACGCCGTCATTGCTAATTAACCCATACACTTTGAAGGATGGTTTACTTATTCCTGGCTAAGGCTTTGTTCCTGGCTGTCAGGATGAGTCAACGATCGAGCAGACTGAACAGCTAGATCATCGGGATCTGATATCGAAGAACCTGCTGGATCAGAGAACAACACATCTACAAAGCCATCTTTCTGATGATTGCTTCCTGTCCCATGATCAGGTACGCCGCCATAGTCATAGAAGCCTGTGACCAAAACGGGATCAATGAGAAAGTTTTCTACTGGCGGCGGCGAGGTTGTCATCCATTCTAGCGTCAGACCTCGCCAGGGATTATTCCCAGCTTTGGGGCCTGAAATGAGACTCCAGATAACATTCACAACGAAGGGAAGGGTCGAAACTGCCAGCAAGTAAGCACCGATGCTACAAATCAAGTTGATCGCTGCAAACTTTGGATCATATTCTGCAACCCGTCGATTCATGCCTTCTAGTCCTAGCTTGTGCATTGGGAAGAAGGTGACATTAAACCCGATCAACATCAGCACAAAGTGAATTTTACCCAATGTTTCATTGAGCATTCGCCCTGTCATTTTGGGGAACCAGTGGTAAATGGCGGCATAAATCCCAAACACGCTACCACCAAACAAAACGTAATGGAGGTGAGCCACGATAAAGTAAGTATCGTGAACGTGAATGTCAAAGGGAACAGCAGCAACCATAACCCCGCTAATACCACCAATCACAAACATTGAGATAAATCCCAATGCAAACAGCATGGCGCTATTTAATCGCAGCTTACCACCCCAAATCGTGGCCACCCAGCTAAAGATCTTGATGCCCGTGGGCACAGCGATGATCATCGTCGTGATCATGAAAAACATTCGCAACCAGGGCGGTGTGCCGCTGGTAAACATATGGTGTGCCCAAACAATCAAGCCTAGAAAGCTAATTGCAAGACTGGAGTAAGCGATCGCTTTGTAGCCAAAGATGGGTTTACGAGCATGGACGGGCAAAATCTCTGAAATCGCCCCAAAAAAGGGCAAGATCATAATATAAACTGCCGGATGCGAATAAAACCAGAACAGATGTTGATAGACGATCGGATCTCCACCGCCTGTGGGATTAAAGAAGGAAGTTCCTATTAGCAAATCAAACGCCAGCAAGATCAACGCACCCGCTAATACAGGGGTTGCAATCAGCGCCAGGGCGGATGTTGATAACATTGCCCAACAGAACAATGGCATCTGGTTAAATCCCATCCCAGGGGCACGCATCTTAAAGATGGTGACGATGAAATTTAAGGCTGCCAAGATAGAGGACGTGCCAAGCAGTAGGACGCTGAGAATCCAAATCGCCTCGCCTGCTTTGTCACCCGTTGTGCTTAACGGTGGATAAGAAGTCCAGCCTGCGCCGGGGGCACCGACAAAGAAGCTGCTCAACAGCAATAACCCTGCGGGTGGAATCATCCAAAATGCCAGCGCATTTAAGCGAGGAAATGCCATGTCTCGTGCCCCAATCATCAAAGGCACTAGATAGTTTCCAAAGCCACCTGTCCCAGCGGGGACAATCCACAAGAAGATCATCACTGTCGCATGAACTGTGAATAAGCTGTTGTAAACTTCGCGGCTCACAAAATCGACTTCTGGAGTTGCTAACTCTGTGCGAACCATCGTCGCCAGCGCTCCCCCAACCAGGTAAAAAACAAACGTTGTCACCAGGTATTGAATGCCGATTACTTTATGATCTGTACTAAATCCGAAGTATTCTCGCCAGTGTGTCCCCTTTGGCTCTTCGTCAGGGATAGGGGGCACAAAATTGGTCGTTTCTTGAAGCTGCGCTTGTGTCATACAAAATTAATCCTTGTGCTGGTCGAGTTGGATGACCTTTCGCAGAAGTTGATGGTCAGAGGGCAAAATTTGGCTCTCCCAAGCCGATCGAGGAAACAAACACGACTACGCCGACTGTTGGCTTGGCTGATACAAATGAGGCAGTTGCTCTAGAATCTGAGGAGTGACTCCAATTTCTTGAGCATAGGGAGCCAAAAACTCTGAGGGAGTCATCTCTGCTGGATTTTGAGCGATCGCGGTCTCAGGGTCTGCTGCTCCACTGGCAATTTGCGTCTGAATCCAACGATCAAATTCTGCGGGTGTTTCCACAATGACTTGCGATTTCATTGCTCCATGATAAGCACCACAAAGTTCTGCACAAATCAGAGGGTAAGTTCCCGCAGAGGTCGGCGTAAAGCTCAACACAGATTCTCGACCTGGGACTGCATCTTGTTTCAGGCGAAACTCAGGCACCCAAAAGGCATGAATCACATCATTGGCTGAGAGATTGACCCGCACTTCACGACCCAAGGGAACATGTAGCTCTCCAGCCATCACCCCACTGTCTGGGTAACTAAAAATCCAGGCAAACTGCATGGCTGCTACATTCACCGTCAAGGCTGAAGCAGGTTGATTCTGAGCGATGACTCCTGTAGGGGATTCTGAAGGAACTGTGGTCTCTGCAACAGTCTCTACAACCGCATTTGAGGGTGCATTAGACGGTAAAGAGGCGGCGATGGCTGATCCAGGCACTTGAGCGATCGCCGACCTACTGTGAGCCTGGGCACTGTGATCCATCGGGTCGCGCCCCCCGATCTGGGTATAAACGTCAAAACTGTAAACGGCTAGTCCCAAAACAACGATCGCAGGAATAGCAGTCCAAAAAATTTCGAGGGGAATGTTGCCGTGGATGGGTAGAGCATCGGTGTCATCTCCTTGACGCTGCCGAAATTGAATCGCAGCAAACACGATCGCCCCTTGCACAATGATAAACAACCCTACTGAAATCGTCATCATCGTATTAAACAACCCATCGACTAAAAAGGCTTCCTTAGAAGCGGCAATGGGTAACAAACCGTGGTGCTGACCGACCCATAGACTCACCCAGGCGAGAAGGATACCCGCTACTAGCGTTAAAATACTACTTGGAATTTTCACGGCTTACGCAGAACTCCCTGCAAAACGAACAATTTGGAGCGGATCATTAAGATAGAAAGCTTTGAATATTAGGGTGAATCTTGCAATCAAAACACACCCTAATACCTGGATGAAACAGCATTGCTGAATGCAAGTATGAATTGCCCTCCTCACGAAGTGGGGCGAAGCCCTCACCAACCCTTCTCCCCAGGGATAAGGGAGCCAGAACGGGAGCATCCCAATTGTGTAGCACAGTCTTTCTACCCTCACCCTCTCCCCCAGGAGAGGGAACAAGAGATCTGACTCCCTTCTCCCTGGGGAGAAGGGCTGGGGATGAGGGCAATCCGAGATTTTGCACAATTGGGATGCTCCCGCCAGAACTCTTGTCCCCTCGACCTTTAGGCTACCGTGTACACACAAGTTGATCGATTCGTCATTGCCGAGATCCTTCGCCCCCTAAATCCCCCAAAATTGGGGGACTTTGAACGCTCGCAGTCTCTCTTTATCAAAGTCCCCCAGATTGGGGGATTTAGGGGGCTGAAGGCGACTGAAACGAAGCGACTCCGGACTTGTATGTACACGGTAGCGCTTTGGGAGAGGGTGAGGGCAAATCTAGCATTTCATACCGCAATTCAGCAACGCCGATAAAACTAACGGTAAAGATTGCGAACTCTGGCAGCTTGAATCCAGCACAGAGTCGGGCACAAGATCACACTGAGTCCCAAGATGATTGCTGTCCAAGAATTGATTGTCAGGTCAGTCAACATAGTGATTTCTCCAATTTCAAAAAGGTAAATCATTGGAACGATCGATCGCTCACCAATTTTGCTAAAGGTCGCCGAGGTAGAGCGATATCTAAGCGTCTATGAGAATCAAAATTAAGGGAAAACCCCTTCACGAGCCTTGGCTCCACTTCATACTGCTGAAGATTGCTTCGAGTCATCACAAACATCCCAGCTATTCAAGATGCTTAGAAATCTGTGAATCAACAATTGAGCGATCGCATTCATATTTTCCGATGTATCTAAGCAAGCCTTGAGTATTCACTTCCATTGGAAGAAGCTGCATATTCCCGTTGACGTTTACTCTGAAGTAAACAGTTTTGGACACTTGAGAAGGGTTGTGGTTATAAATCATCAAAGTCTCCTTATGATTAGCAGGCAAACGATCTACTCTCTCCACACGGCTCTGCCCCACTTATTTCTAGCTGGGAGAAGGTTGTCTATCGGTTCTGCACCCCAAGGCTTTGAGAATATCGTTTTGACCAGGTTCAAATACAGTAAAGTTGTTGCCTATTCAACTCGCAAAAAGTGAGTTCTTACAGCAAGAACCTCAAATCGGAAATCGGCAGGATCAACAACCGCTCTGTATTTCAGCAAGCTTAGACTTTAGAGGGTGATAAACTTGGGACAAAAAGAGCCAGGCGCAAAATAGAGAGATTGGTCGATCGACAACCCTTTACCTAATTACAGTTGAAGAGAGATTATTAGAGGTCTCAGGGGTATTCTGATAGATAGTGACCTCGTGCCTGCTCTAACTCTTCATCTTTAGACGATTCCATGCCTCAATCTCAAGGAACTCCAACGAATCAACCCCCTCAGCCAATTCACCAAACGGTAGGGGAGTTTCCTGACATACAGTCTTCTGTAAAAAAGGGGTGGGGCCGATGGTTTAGTCGCTTGAAGGTGGGACAAAAGATTAGTGGTGGGTATGGTCTGGCACTGGGAGTCGCCGTTGTGGGAATCACGGCCGGATTTTTAGTTGCAGATTACTATCAGCGGGAGGCCTATGAAGCGGAAGAAGATGCCACGGAGGAGATCAGTCTGCTCTATCGGATGGAGGGTGATGTCTTAGAAGCCCATCTTCACCAAAAACAACTCGTCCTGTTGATGGAAAAGCCGATCCTGTGGCAAATAGAGTATGCCGATTTTTTGACTCATCTAGCATCCTCCCGTCAGGTATGGGCAGAGTTTAAATCGTCTCAAGGATATCTCAATCCCGAAGTTGAAGAATCCGCGATCGAGCAAGAGGCACTTGACCAGTTGAGTCAGTCCTACGAGGGTTTGGATCTGCGCTTACAGCAAGTCGAAAAACAGCTTCAGCAGCTAAATCCACAGAACTTGCCACCAGAAGAGAGAAAGGCGGCTCAGACTCAGTTAATCGAGGCGAATAACGATTCGCTAGTCTTTGAGTTTGATGAATTCTCAAAGCGGGTGGATAATCTGCTGAAAGTTGCGCTTGAGGAGCATGAGGAAGCAAACGAATCTATAGAGGCTGCTCTGGAATTGCGAACCCAGATCATTACAATTAGCCTACTATTCTCGATCGCGATCGCCATTTTCTGCGCTATCTCCACCAGCCGAGCGATCGCTCATCCGATTCAAATGACTGCTAATGTTGCCCAGCAGGTTATCCAGACCGAAAATTTTGATCTACAAGCACCTGTCACCAGCCAGGATGAAGTAGGCGAATTAACGACAGCACTCAACCAACTGATCTGGAAAGTAAAGTACCTGCTACAAGCCCAAATCGAAGCGAATGAACAATTAGAAGTCTATAGTCACACGCTAGAGCAACAGGTTGAAACTAGAACGCATGAACTCAGCGAGAAAAATAGCTCACTTGAGCAAACGTTAAAAGAACTGGAACGCACTCAACTGAGTCTGATTCAGAGTGAAAAAATGTCCAGCATTGGGCAAATGGTCGCAGGGGTAGCCCACGAAATTAATAACCCGATTAACTTTATTCATGGCAACCTCAGCTATGTTGAGGAGTATGCTCAAGACCTGCTCAGACTGTTACAGCTTTATCAACAAGACTGCCCCAATCCATCACCCAAACTTCAAGCCGAGATTGCCGCGATCGAGGTCGATTTTCTGGTAGAAGATCTCACGAAGGTTGTTCAATCAATGTATCTGGGCACCGATCGTATCCGTGAAATTGTGCTGTCTCTACGGAATTTCTCTCGCCTGGATGAAGCCGAAATTAAGGCTGTCAATCTTCATGAAGGCATCGATAGCACACTCGTCATTCTAAACAATCGTTTGAAAGCTAACTCACAGCGTCCAGAAATCCGAGTGATTAAGGAGTATGGACAATTGCCGTTAGTAAACTGCTATGCAGGGCCACTCAACCAGGTGTTTATGAACATTCTGAGTAACGCGATCGATGCTTTAGAAGAATCTAACCAGGAGCGCACGTTTGAGGAGATCAAAGCCAACCCTAGTACAATTCGGATTTACACGGAGGTTACTAGCAATCACTGGGCAACAGTCCGCATTGCTGACGATGGTAAAGGGATGAGTGAAACTGTCCGTTCCAAGCTGTTTGACCCCTTCTTCACCACCAAACCTGTAGGCCAAGGCACCGGATTGGGTCTCTCAATCAGCTACCAGATTGTCGTAGAAAAACACGGCGGAAAGCTATCTTGTCGATCGGCGATCGGACAAGGCACCGAGTTTTCGATTCAAATTCCCCTACAGCAGCCTCAGTCAACGTAGAGACACAAAGTTTGATGGACTCTAAAGCTGTCAGGCTGTGATATCTACGGACAAAGGTTGGCTAGCTAGTAAAATTTTATTTCTTTTCAGCTTGAGATTAGATTGTCCCAAGTTTGTCACTCTTATCTACTTAAGCTATAGCAGTAAGTCTAATCGGTATCTATTTTAATTTTACTGGAAGCGGCGATCTACCAGGCACTCTGCAACAATGCACCCTGGGCTTAGGGTCAACTATAGAGTGGAAATTGCGACATTGATAAATAGCCGCTGAGTTAGCAGTCATAAGAGTCATCGGGTGTCTACTAAACTTTCTTCAAGCACTGCAAGTGAGAAAAATCATGACACAGACTACAGCCAGCATTCCCGTTAATCTGTATCGTCCAGATCATCCCCTGATTGGTCAATGTTTGCTCAACGAAAAACTTGTTCATCCGGGCGCAGTTGGAGATGTTCGCCATATCATTCTCAGACTGCCTGATAAAAACTTCCGCTATGTAGAAGGGCAAAGCATTGGCATCATTCCACCCGGAACCAATAGTAAAGGCAAACCTCATAAACTGCGCCTTTACTCGATCGCCTCCACTCGGCATGGAGATCACGGGGACGATCAGACCGTTTCGCTTTGTGTCAGACTTCTAGAATACCCCCATCCAGAAACAGGCGAAATCATCTACGGGACTTGCTCCAGCCACCTCTGCAACATGCAGCCAGGTGATGAAGTACAGATTGTGGGCCCGGTAGGTAATAGTTTCCTACTGCCCAATGACCCAAATGCAACCATCATCATGATGGCAACTGGAACAGGGATTGCTCCTTTCCGAGCCTTCCTGTGGCGAATGTTTGATGAATATCATGCGGACTATATGTTCAATGGTGATGCCATGCTGTTCTTTGGGATTCCCACAACTGCCAACATTCTGTACAGAAACGAACTGGAGTATCTGCGAGACTTAGATGGAACAAGACTCACCATCCAGTATGCAATTAGCCGTGAGCAGAGGAACAGTAGAGGTGGCAAGATGTACATCCAAGATCTCATTGCTAACTATTCAACAACGCTTTGGCATCTTCTTCAGCGAGAAAGCACCTATGTCTATATTTGTGGGCTGAAAGGCATGGAAGGGGGAATTAATGAGGCTTTAAGTCAGGCTGCGCTTGAGGATGGAGTCGATTGGGCTGAGTACCAGAAGCAATTGAAGAAAGCTGGAAGATGGCATGTAGAAACTTACTAACACTCCGCAACTGATTGCTTTAAGTACTGAATTATGAAGAGTTTAAAGGCATTAGACCCGATCGCAACCATGAAATCTGCCCGGCAAGCAACAACACGTCTCAGACGTACAAAAAGTATCGATCGCCAGACACCCCCACAAGACAACCTTGCTCCTGACAAAGACTCACCATCACCCTCTGAGCATTACATCAGTCCCCTAGCAGACTCAGTGCCTGCTTTTTTGCAGGTCATGTCTCGCTACCCTCTGCTCAAAGCAACTGAGGAGATTGAACTCGCTCGACAAGTCAGGTTTTTAATATCTGCTGAAGAACAGCGCAATGGTCTCACTCAAGAACTGGGTCGAGTTCCTAAACCCTCTGAGCTTGCAGCAAGGCTGACAATTGAAATATCTGAATTAGAGCAACGCTGCAAACAAGGGCGCATTGCCAAGCGCAAAATGATTTGCTCAAACTTGCGATTGGTGGTCTCGATCGCTCACAAGTATCCCAATCACAAAGAGCTTCTCCCAGATTTAATTCAAGAAGGCGTGTTGGGACTAAACCGTGCTGTTGAGAAGTTTGATCCAGAGCGAGGCTATAAATTCTCAACCTATGCCTATGGATGGGTACATCAGTGCATCAATCAGGCGATCGCTCACAATTGCCACACTGTTCGATTGCCCTACCAGACAGTGACCAAGCTCAACAAGCTTAAACAAGTCATCTGCGACTTTCACAAAACATCAGGGCGTAGCCCTACAGAGGGCGAACTAGCCAAAATTTTAGAAGTTTCTCCACGTCAGTTAGTTGCGCTACAACGGGTGCGCCGCCGTGCTATTTCTCTCAACCATACCGTTGGTGAAGAAGAAAAAACTGAGCTAGTAGACCTGCTAGAAGATACCTCTCAGCTACTTGAAGAACAAACTGCCGAGACTCTTATCCATCAAGAGGTGCGAAATATCCTGGATGAAGTGCTATCTAGCCGCGAACGGGATATTGTCTTTTCTCTCTATGGTCTTTTTCAAAGTGAACCGTCCCCACTAGATAAAGTGAGCAGTCTATATAACCTGTCAGAAGACCGTGTGCTTCAGCTTCAAACCAAAGCGATCCAAAAACTTCACCGCCCTCAAACTGCAAAGCGTCTTCAGAGCTTACTGAGAGGACTCTAAAAGCGTCATATTCTGTCTAAAAGCGAGGGAGGATTGTTGCAGATTACATTGATCAAAGTGCTTCCTTCCTCTCACTCCCGCTAGTAGAAACTCTCTTAAACAGACGTGAATTCGATGGAGTTTTTTCGCTTCGTTATTGAGCGCTTCGCCCCCTAAATCCCCCATTCTGAGGGACTTTGAATCAGCATAATTTCTTTGAACTCTAGAATTTTTTCTTGGTCAAAGTCCCCCAATTTGGGGGATTTAGGGGGCTGAAGCCGATTCAAACGAAGCGAGTCCCTCTCATCGAACTGACGTTAAACAGTGACCAACAAGTTGCACAATTATCCATCCAGCCACTTGTTAACATCCAGTGATACACAATGAAACCGATTCAAACAGCAATAGACGAAGCACGCGAAGCTCTGCAAGCTTCAATTGTTTACTATCAGAAGGCCCCTGTTGGAACAGTCGCCGCCTGTGATCCAGGAATGAGTACACTCAATTATGACCAGTGTTTTACTCGTGATTTTGTCGTTTCTGCTTTAGTCTTTTTGATGCAGGGCGAAGTTGAAATTGTTCGCAATTTTCTCACGCTGACTCTAGAGCTTCAAAGTCATGAAAAGCAGTTAAATTGCTTCAAACCAGGTCAAGGCATCATGCCTGCTAGTTTTAAGGTAGCTTCTAAAGGAATCAGCGAATTTATTAGTGCCGATTTTGGTGAACAGGCGATCGCTCGTGTTGCGCCGATCGATTCTTGCTTTTGGTGGCCCATCTTATTGCGCGCTTATGGGAAAGCCACAGGTGATCTAACCCTGGCTCACAAACCTGAATTTCAAGAAGGTCTCCGACTGATCCTTGACCTGTGTTTAACTCCTCGATTCGACATGTTTCCCACGCTTCTAGTTCCTGATGGCTCATTCATGATTGACAGACGAATGGGAGTCTATGGCTACCCACTTGAGATTCAGAGTTTGCTATATGGAGCGCTGCAAGCCGCTAGTGAGCTACTGCTACCTGATGAGAAGGGGACACTCTACTTACAAGCTATTCGCGATCGGCTCAGTCATCTCGCACATCACATTCGTACTTACTACTGGCTAGATTTAGATGGATTAGAAAAAATCTACCATTACCGAGTCGAAGAGTTTGGCGAGTCAGTTGTTAATTGGCTGAACATTTATCCTGGCACAATTCCAGATTGGTTAGTAGAGTGGTTGCCAGAAAAAGGCGGCTACTTTGTTGGAAACTTAGGCCCTGCCCAAATGGACTTTCGCTTTTTTACTCAAGGCAACTTGCTTGCGATCGTGATGTCTCTAGCAAGCCCACAACAATCCCATGCCATCCTGGATATGATTGAGTATCGCTGGCATGATTTAGTTGGACAGATGCCGATGAAGCTCTGCTTCCCAGCAGTTGAAGGGCAAGATTGGCGGTTGATCACAGGGTGTGATCCAAAAAATACTCCCTGGTCTTACCACAATGGAGGGAGTTGGCCCGTGATGCTGTGGCTACTCACTGCTGCCGCTCAGAAATGCGGGAGACCAGAAATCGCTTGTAAAGCGCTGGCAATCGCTCAAAATCGACTAGCGCGAGATCAGTGGCCCGAATACTACGATGGAAGACAAGGGCGATTAGTCGGTAAAGAAGCCAGAAAGTTTCAAACTTGGACGATCGCTGGATTCCTGGCAGCACAAAAGCTATTAGACAATGTTGACCACCTATCGCTAATCAGTTTTGAGCAAGAACCCGTACCCTTGATCTGCAATACAGGACTAGACTTTGTTTTTTAAGTCGCAATAAGATGCCGTTAATAATGGTGCAATGGCTGGTTGACTGACAAAACTCCTGAAACCCCGATGCTTCGTAGGGCGTTGAGCAACGCGAAACCCAACAGCAGCCTTTTTACCGTTGCTAACGTTGGGTTTCACCAAGTTCAACCCAACCTACCTGAAAAGATTTGTCAGTCAATCAGGGTGCAAGGGTCTGCGCATTATCTATCAGCATAAAATCCATTAGCATAAATTCTTTTGCATGAAAACTTCTACTTTCGTCAAGAGCAAAGGGCATCTCCATAAAACCTGCCAGGCATCTTGGCAAGCTGCGAAACAATGGTTTTTGAGTACACCTGAAAGAGCGCTCGATCGGGCTTACAGCGCTGCACTCCTGATTAAGTCTCTTGAGTATGAGAGCTTTGAGGCTAGTAAGATTCCAAATTACTCCACCGAGTCTATGGTTCAAGCAAACTTTGGAAAGTTTTTGAGCATCATCCATTTGAGACTCGCCGAATTTAAAGCAAGCCACTCAATGCTGGGGCATCCAAATTCTACTTGTGCAGAAACACTCAAGCGCATCAATACAAATGTTGAGAAGCTACAAATTATCGATGAAGTACTCGATCAGTATTTGATTGAACAACATTCAAGGATATTACCTTTGTTTCAGAAAAAAGGGCCAGCTCAATCGCGAACCTACTCGTCATCTCCCATCACGATCGATGTTCAGGCGACTAAAATTCCTTACTAAAGTCTTCTCTCAATGTTGCGGCAAAGACAAAATTTTGGTCATGATTGCTTTATTAGGAGAACTCGCTCATTGTGATAGCAACTAAAGTTCAGCAGGAGACGATCGCACATGATCTTTCGCCCGGAGGAGAACGCTGGGTCTTGTTTTCCACCATTCTTGCCTCCAGCATGGCTTTTATTGATGCCTCTGCCTTGAATGTTGCTTTACCCTCTTTACAAAAAGATCTTCAGGCAAGTGGAATACAACTACTGTGGATTGTGAATGTCTATCTGCTAATGTTGGCTGCACTCATTCTAGTTAGTGGGTCACTCGGTGATAAGCTGGGACGCAAAAAAGTATTCATGGCAGGAATTAGCCTATTCATTCTGGCATCTCTAGTTTGTGGGCTAACGCCAACGACCGAGCTACTTATCGGGGCACGAACTATACAGGGCATCGGCGGCGCAATGATGATTCCTGGTAGCCTGGCGATTATCACGGCTACGTTTAGTTCAGAAAAGCGAGGACACGCGATCGGCACCTGGTCGGCAGCAACGACGATCGTCACGATCGCGGGGCCAGTCTTGGGCGGCGGTCTCTCAGATATTGGACTCTGGCGCGGCGTGTTTTTGATTAACCTACCGATCGGATTGATTACACTGCTCATCCTTCACCTGAAAGTTCCAGAAAGTCGGGATGAAACCGCTTTTTCTCAAATTGACTACCCAGGCGCAATTCTGATGATGGTAGGACTGACAGGACTCACCTATGGCTTTATCTCTCTGCCCAAATTGGGATTTAGCAATCTGCATAGCTGTGGATCACTACTAGTCGGCACCTTTACGCTAGTTCTTTGCGGCATCGTCGAAGCTCGTAGCGCTCACCCAATGTTGCCCCTTTCCCTGTTTCAGTCGCGCACCTTTAGCGGTACGAATCTTCTCACCTTATTTCTGTATGCAGCCTTTAGTGTCGGCCCTTTTTTCCTCTGCCTCAATCTAGTAGAAGCACAAGGCTATCGACAGGCGATCGCGGGACTTGCCGATCTGCCCTTTGCACTCATGTTAGCCGGACTATCGCCCTGGGCTGGAAGGTTAACCGATCGCTATGGATCACGACTACCCCTGATGATTGGCCCTTTTTTGACTGGGCTGGGGTTTCTACTGCTGGCGATCGTCGGACTCACTCACGGATCTGCTGACTACTGGACTACTTTTTTCCCTGGCATCCTTGTTTTTGGGCTAGGAATGGCGGTGACGGTTGCCCCTTTGACCACGGCTGTAATGGGATCGGTGCCCACACACTATGCCGGAACTGCATCAGGAATTAACAATGCCGTAGCACGGACGGCAGGAGTGTTAGCGATCGCGATTGTCGGTTCGATAGCACTCAGTACCTTTGCAGAAGCATTGACCACTCACACGGCAAGTCTCAATCTATCCACCGAGGTGCAAATCGCACTCCAAGCAGGAGCCAGCCAATTTGGACAAGCGATCGTCTTGCCAGACCTTGCGCCACAAACACTCAATGCTATCGAAATAGCCGTTAAGTTAGCTTTTGTGGATACTTTTCGGGTAGTTATGTTGATTTGTGCAGGCTTGTCTTGGGTGAGCGCGACAATGGCGGCATTGTTGGTCGATCGTTAGCAGTTGAGCATCTACCAAACTACACTCTAAGCGAGTTGGTAGATTCCAACCCTGTACCAAGGATTGATGAATCCAGCGCCAATGGATCTTGAGATAGCGACTGCCGCGCAACCAATGCGGGTCAACAAAATGAAGATATCCAGATTCGATCCCTTCAGTTCCCACTGCACTGAGATAGAGCGTCGCGATCGCTAAGACAAGACAGAGGCGAGAGAGCATTTGAGCCTAGCGAATCTGTAAGCACTCAAGTTGAAAGCCATTCGATTTGTCATCAAGAAATCCTGCTTCAATCTCGAAACGAAGCCCATATTCGACGGGTGGGGCAACCCAGATTTAGACTTTTCAAACATCCCCTAAAACGATTTTTTCTGCAACCTGCCGCTGGTAGGCTGTAGTAGCCAGAAAGGGAACTTTAATGGGGATACACTCCCCGTACTCATCCAACCTATGCGCCTGATCTTGCTTGACCTGCCATTCTTGATGATCAAAGGATTGCTGACGGTTCTGGTTTTTTTGACTCCAGTTCTGGGCGTTTGGCTGGCATCGTCGCTTGTTGCTTATACAAACGGGCCGATCGAGCTAGCCGTCTTGTCAGGCATTCTGTTATTTCCCCTGCTCCCGATCGCCTGGGACTTATGGGGCAGAAAACGCCGTCAACGCCGTCCGCAGATTATCACCTGCGGCGATCGCATTATTTTGCGAACCCTATTGCTCAACCTCGTCTTTTTGGGCTGTCTACTTGCCCTACGCCCGCAAACAGCCTTTCTAGCGCTGTCCACTCGTGGCGACTGGATGCTTGACGGCAAACAAGGTACTCAAGTTGAATGGGTGCGGCGATCGCTCTTTCAGGCGGCTAATCGGTTGGAGTGGTTGTACCTTGCAGTTCATCAAAATCCTTATCAACAGTATGCAGACAGTCGCGAAGTTCGCCCTGCTTCTGACCCCCAACTCTCTCCTCAACCCAGCCCACTCCCTACCGCACCGTCTCAGCTTGAGCAGCCAAGTTCAAGTCCGTGGCCCTGGGCTAACACCCAGATTCATCCGGCGATCGCCACTCTCCCGGCCAGTGTAGAAACCAGCATTGCGTCGGTTGCTCAGTATATTGCTCAACAGGAGCGCGATCCATTTCTGCGGGTCAAGGCTTTGCACGACTATGTAGCTGACCGCATTGCGTATGACGCGCCTTCCTACTTTGCAGGGCGTTACCCACCTCAAGACGCTGAAACGGTGTTTACCCGACGGACAGCGGTTTGTGCGGGCTATGCCAAACTTTTAGAAGCGCTGGGAAACGCGATCGGGGAAGAAATCGTCTACGTCGTCGGTGATGCTCGGACTGAGACGAGCGATCTCAATGGTCAGTCCCATGCCTGGAATGCCGCAAAGGTGAAGGGCACCTGGTACTTAATCGATGCGACCTGGGATAGTGGTTCTGTAGATGCTTCCGGGTTCAAGAAGGGATACCGCGCAGACTTTCTGTTTCCACCGCCCACCGTCATGTCAATTAGCCATTTTCCCCAAGAAGTCGCGTGGCAACTACTTGCAAAGCCGCTGTCGCGGGGTGAGTTTTTGCGCCAGCCCATGCTGCAACCACAGTTTTTTGCTCAAGGGCTGAAACTGATTTCGCCGACGCGATCGCAAACAGATGTGTCAGGTGATCCGGCGATCGAGCTTGAGAATCCGCAGCGACGATGGCTGATGGCAACCTACAGTGCCAAAGGCAGCAACCAATCTCAACGCTGTGTCGAGCAAACCAGTCAAGGTTCACAGCTTTCTTGTCCTTTGCCCAGTGCTGGAGCCTATGAAGTCGCACTGTTTAGTGGAAAGCAACAGTATGGTCAATACGAGTATGTCGGGCAAATTGAGTTTAATAAAGGCTAGATCAACGGCTGAATTGAGTGATGCACGACAGTAGAAAATTGGGCATTGCTGAATGCAAATATGAATTGCCCTCCTCACGAAGTGGGGCACAGCCCTCGCCAACCCTTCTCCCCCTACCGTGTATACATAAGTCGATTGATCTGGACTTGCCGTAATCCTTCGCCCCCTAAATCCCCCAAATTTGGGGGATTTTGAATGCTGATCAGGGTTCTAAATTCTGGAAGTCTTTTTTGCTTAAAGTCCCCCAGAATGGGGGATTTAGGGGGCTGAAGCCGACTAGAACGAAGTGAGTATAGACTTGTGTATACACGGTAGACCCTTCTCCCTGGGGAGAAGAGAGCCAGAGTTCTTGTTCCCTCTCCCAAAGGGCGAGGGTGAGGGTGAGGGCAAATCTAGCATTTCATATTGCAATTCAGCAATGCCGAAAATTGATCCCTTGCAGCCAATGCGGATAAATCGTCGCCCATTCTGGAAAAGGTAATGCCAAGCGTGGAGAAAGTGAAGTTGGATAGCTCAGTTGCACTAGAAATGGTTCGATTCCAGCCTTCCCGACTGGTTGAGCAGTTTGATATAATCTGCTGATTGGTGTCCATTTACGTGGCACTGTGATCAAGCATCTCCCGGAAATATTGCTGGTATAACTGACAACTGACGATCGCTGCGTTGCCCGATTGTTGAATTAACCCCATGCTGGTCAACTTGTGAGCGAGAGTTGACTCAGTGTGAATCGGCTCAGTCGTACTTAAAAGTTTCTTGAAAGCATGAGCTAGGGCGGGCTGTTCCTGAAGTGTGACCCAGTGGCGCTGTAAATGATGTTGATAGATGCCTGTTGAAGTCGGCGCAACTTCGAGCAATCGATCGAGCATAAACTCTCCTCGGCTCAGGTAGTAGAGTGCAACGTGGATCAGGGCCGGATGTCCGCCAACCAGGTTCATGAGTTGATGGGCTGCGTTGCTATTGTCCCAGTTGAGATGATAGCGTTGCGCGAGTTGTTGGACTTGCTCCAAACTGAAGCTCGGTAATTGGACAGCAAGCCCGACGTTGAAGGGAGACTGATTTAGTTGAAGCGGTACATACACCTCGGTCGAATGAGCCATGATCAGACGGAAATTCTGCCAGATGGGGAGCCGTTTGGCTTCTTCATACCAGGAGCGCAACAAAGGTAAGACATCCTGGGCAACGGTTGGATGTTCAAAAATACGGTTTACTTCATCTAAGGCTAAGACTAGCGGCGCATTGAGTTTTTTCAGTAGATAATTGCGAAAGTAGAGCGTGCAGCTTACTTTGCTGCCAACGTCATCATCCCAATACTCATCAAGTTTGGGTTCTAGCTGTAATTGTCTGGATACACTGACGCAGAGCCAGCGCAGGAACCGATTCAGATCATTGCAGATGGCCTGATCGATCTGCCCCAAAGAAAGGTAAACCGTGTGACATTCCACCTGATCAAGCTGATGCAACACCTGTAAGAGCAAAGAAGTTTTTCCCATGTCTCTAGGGGCTTTCACTCGTACCAATGCTCCGGGTTTTTGGAGTTCTTCAAAGACTTGGGTTTCGATCTGCGGACGGGCAATGTAGAAGGGGGAGTTGACCGCGATCGGGCCGCTAGGAAAGGAGGGCAACGATAGGGCAGCAGTGGCGGCGATCGGAAGCGTGTATGAGTTAGGCGAACTAGTTAGCGAATCAGTTTCTGAGGTAGACTGAGGCACAGACTGAGCGACAAACGATTCTAGAATGATGCGACAGTTTTTCTTGGTGAGACGCTGACCTGTCAGTTGAGAAAGTCGATGTAGCATTTCTGGTGCAACAACATTCGTCAAATACCCAGGACTGTAGCCGATTTCGTCAGCAATCTGGCTATAGGTCTGACATTGCCAGATTCCCTGTAAAAGCAGCGTTTCTGTCGAATTTAATGGTCGATTGTTGCAAGAAACTAGTTTGTGGTTGAGAGTCTCAAAAAGATTATCTAGCTTCATATCTAGTTTTATATCTAGCTTCATGGAGAATCGCCCCTCAGTGGATGAATGTGTCGGTCTTGAACCAGCAGTGACCACAACTTATTTCGTCTACACTCCGTAAGTCAATCACACTAAAAAGTGATTTATGAGTTTTTTCATGAGATTTTTTATGAGGTTGCCGGGTTTAATTATCAAGCATAAGCGATTAAATGAGAAAAGGGTTCCTAAAGGCGTGAAGAAGGGAGATAGCTGTGTAACATGAATCACTATCAAGTTGGGGGCAGCCTCCGTTGCGATGATCCTAACTATGTGCAACGACAGGCAGATATTGACCTCTATCACGCCTTAAGTACAGGTCAGTTTTGCTACATCTTCAATGCTCGACAAATGGGCAAATCTAGCTTGATGGTGCGGGCTTTTCATCAACTTCAGAATCAGGGGGTTGCCTGTGCTGCGATCGACCTCTCTCGCATTGGGAGCCAGAACGTAACCCTAGAGCAGTGGTACAAGGGGTTGGCGGTTGAGCTTTGGCAAGCGTTTGATCTCGTGCAGTCGGTCAATTTGAGAACCTGGTGGCAGGAGCGGCAGGATCTTTCTTCGGTGCAACGACTGGGACAATGGATTGAAACTGTACTCTTAGTTGATGTTACGTCTGCAAATCATTCGCGTCCAAATTTAGTGATTTTTCTCGATGAGGTCGATAGTGTTTGTAGTTTAGAGTTTTCTATACAAGATTTCTTTGCCCTGATTCGTGCTTGCTACAACCGTCGCAGTCTTCAGCCGGAGTATCAACGGCTCACATTCGCTTTTTTGGGGGTGGCAAGACCTTCAGATTTGATGACTGATTCTCAGCGAACGCCATTTAATATTGGTCAGGCGATCGCGCTTGATGGTTTTCAGTTATCCGAAGCTCAACCATTGGCGCGGGGCCTAACAGATGCGGTCAATGATCCTCAACTAGCACTTCAAGAAATTTTGACATGGGCGGGTGGACAGCCTTTTCTAACGCAAAAATTATGTCGGTTAGTTGGGGAATCGCGACCTCTTGCGGGTAACTCGAAGAGATCGACTTCAGAAATAGACGATTCAGAAATAGACGATCGCCAGCACATTGCTAGAGTTGTGCAGCAGTGCATTCTTCAATCTTGGGAATTTCAGGATGAGCCAGAACACTTGAGAACGATTCGCGATCGTGTGTTGAGCAATCCGGAGCGATCAACCCGACTACTCGGACTGTATCAGCAAGTGCTAGATTCAACAGTCCCTTTTGATGGCAGCGATGAGCAAATTGAGCTTTTGTTATCTGGGCTAGTGTCCAATCAGCGAGGGCAGCTTGTCGTCAAAAATCCCATCTATCGAGCCGTTTTTCATCCAGATTGGGTGAGCCAACAACTTGCCTATCTTCGCCCTTATGCGCCGCTTTGTGCTGCCTGGGTTGCCAGTGGCAAACAAGATAGTGCCTGCCTATTACGGGGTCAAGCGTTGCAAGATGCACTCGCCTGGGCATTGGGAAAAAGTCTCGCGGATCAGGACTATCAGTTTTTGGGCGCAAGTCAGGAGCTTGCCAAATGGGAAGCCCAACTCGCATTAGAAGCTATTGAACAGGCAAATCACATTTTGGCAGAAGCCAGACAGAAAGCCAGTCAGGAGGTTCCTCAGCAGCGAATTCCCTTTCATTGGATTCCTAAAGTCGCGATCGCAGTTACAGCGCCCGTTCTATTGCTCCGAGTTCTGGGATTGTTGCAAGGCTGGGAGTTGGATTTGTTTGATCAGTTTTTGCGGTGGCGACCTGTAGAACGGCGCGATGAACGAATTGCCATTGTTACGATCGAGGAGTCTGATCTCAAGCAGTTTGGCTATCCGATTCCCGATCGTGTCTTAGCTCAAGCCATTAATGCGATCAAAGCACAGAAACCACGAGCGATCGGCTTAGATAACTATCGAGATTTGCCTGTCGAGCCAGGACATTCAGATCTGGTGCAAGTCTTTCGATCTACACCAAATCTATTTGGGATTGAGAAAGTTGTCGGGAGTCGAGTCGCAGCGCCTCCTATGTTGCGCCAATTGCAGCAGGTTGGTTTTTCTGATCAAGTTGAGGACAGTGATGGAACAGTGCGTCGAGCCTTGTTGTCGGTCTCGTCCGAAAATAACATTCAGTACAGTTTATCTACCCAACTCGCACTACACTATCTAAAATCTGACAAGATTACCCCTGAGCCATTAGATTCAGAGGATCGACGCTTACGTCTGGGTAAAGTAATTTTCGAGCGACTAGAACGCAATGCTGGCGGCTATGTCAGTGCAGAAACCGGGGGGTATCAAATTCTTCTAAACTATCGCGGGACACAAGCAAATTTTGCCACGTTCTCTTTGCAACAAGTTTTGAAGCGTCAAGCCCCGTCAGAAAGTTTGCGTGAGAGCGGAGACGCTCCACTTCGTGACCGGGTTGTTTTGATTGGAACTAGCGCAGAAAGTGTCAAAGATGTCTTCCAAACGCCTTTTAGCGATCGCTGGTTTGGTGCATCTCAGCCAATGCCCGGAGTTGTGTTACACGCCAACATTGTCAGCCAGCTTTTGAGTGCTGCTCTAGAGGGACGACCGCTGATTCGCCCCTGGTCTGAACCCCTGGAAGGCATATGGATTTTAGTCTGGACAGGAGTTGGAGCCTTGATTAGCTGGCGGTTCAAATCTCCAATTCGGTTGGTTGTGGGAATAGTGTTAGCCAGTAGTGGACTTGTAGGAGGATGCTATGGGGGGTTTCTATTAGGATGGTGGCTGCCTGTTGCGCCTGCGTTATTGGGATTGTGGGGAAGTGCGATCGCGCTATGGCTTGTCACAAGTAAACAACTGGATCACCTGCGATTTCGGCATACTCTGACATTACTTTTGAGAGCCAGACAAGACTATCCAACGGCTGGACGCATTGCGATCGAGTATTTGAAGCAATCGGAAACGAAGGAAAATCAGGCAGCGATCGACCAGCAATTAAAAGAGCATTAGTTGTTCTAAATATGAGATTTTGTATGAGATTTACGGATTTTAGCTTCGTCAATTTTATTCTAGGATTGTTGGTGTGAGAGGCTGTAGTAATCATTCAATTAAACTATCCCAAACTTTGACATGAGATGAGAAGCGATTCGATAAAAAATCCACCATCTTGAGAAATAACTTACTTATTAGGAGAAGGACAATGAATTTTCAAGCATTGTTAACACTCATCGTTACATTGCTCTTACTAACAGGCATTGAATCTGCATCAGCGCGACCTGCAATTCAGAACATTGCTCAATCCTCAAGTCAGCTGGAACGCTCCAACGGTTTAAATGCCCCGATTTTCTTTAAGCCACCGCCACAAGAAGGAACACCGGGCACTACTAGAGGAGCAGGCTCACGGGACGATCGACGATGTTCCCAAGATAGTCCACTCTCCACACAAACAACTGAGAAGTCCTCCCTCACTGCCCTTGTTCCCGGCGATCACTATGGCTTAACCTGGTTAGCGCGCCCCACGTTTTGGGTGTATGTGCCACAAACGTCTGCTCGTCAAATTGTTCTCAGCATCAAACAGGGCAATCAGCATCATTCTCAACGCTTTGTCTCAATTACCGGACAACCCGGCGTGATTGGTATCCAAGCGGCTGAGGATGCGCCGACTCTAGAAGTTGGAAAAACTTATCAGTGGGCGATCGTGCTTGTGTGTGGCGATCGACCTAGCCCCAATGATCCGGTTGTATCTGCCTGGGTTCGTCGAGAACAACCTACTAAACAACTCAGCTTACAGACTACCTTGCAACAAGCCGCACAATATGGCAAACAAGGAATTTGGTATGATGCCCTGACGACTCTAGCAGAAGCTAAACGATCGCAACCAAACAATGCAGATTTAGACAAAACCTGGGCAAGTTTTCTGACACAACCGACCGTCGGATTGGAAGCGATCGCCACAGAGCCGCTGCGGTAGTCCCAGTAAAGAACTGCTGCATCACTCAGGCAACAGGCTAGTTCTCAATTCTCGTAGGGCAACTCCTGTGCCGCGTTCTGCTGCTACTTGCAAGCAATGAGCCACGATCGTCTTGATGTCCACATTGGGAAAAAACTGGCTCGTTTCTTGTAGGGTATATTCGCCATTTTCCAACCAATGGATTAGCAGCCGATTCTTTTTGAACAGCCACACCTCTGGCACTCGGTAAGGCAGATAGTCAACTGCCTCGGTGTAGGTTGTCACATCAATTTCAATCACTAAATTGGGGGATGGATCGGTTTGCCAGTCGAGGCGGTCTTTACCCACGGCTGCTTGCCAATTGTTGATGTAGAAGCAATAGTCTGGCTCAATGCCTCCTTCTTCAGGCACTTCCATTGTGATCGGAGTGAAGGCTTCATAATTGCGATCGTCCCGATCTAGAAGGCTCTCTACAATCCTGGCAAGCAGATGCGCTTCCCGTCCATGTCGGGGCATGGGACTCATCAGTAAGATTTCTCCGTCACGGTATTTAATTCGAGGAATGGAGCCATCGCCTCGGCTGTCTCTGAGGGCACAGTAGTCTTGCCAAGAACCGGGCATCCGTACAACGGTTCCGGGTGGAAGCCGAATTTTGTCTCGTGAAATGACTGCATACATAAGCTGCCTCTTTGCACACGAAGTATCGTATCTCTAGCATGGCACAATCTACGTCTGCGTAATCAGGGTTATTGGTCGGATCGCTCATTCCCTACAAATGGCAACAAACAAGTCAGTGGCAGAGAAGTTTGAGAGATTGCACCCGGACGATCGACAACTAGAGTAATTCTTCCATCTCGATCGCGAATCCATCCTTGTGCTTCTACGATCGTTGGCACCGATTGAGGAATTGAGGATTGAGATTGTCCCGTGGCGCGATCGTCTAACCAAACTTCGTTGCCCATCAAGGGTTGTCGCGGATCTTCGGGTAATCCGCCGTTCCCAGTAATCGAAAACGAATTGCCTTCATCTGCTGGACAACCGCTGGCAATCAATCCGCTTGTGTCTCGCAGTTCGGTCGGCAAGGTCACTAAGCCTCGACTCGGATCAACATCTGGGGTATTGAGCGCGATCGTGCCACTGATGCCAAATTGAGAACTCGCCGTAATGTCACTCAAAGATGTTTCTCTGAAACGAGGCTCAATCCCGAACAGTCCTTGTGTGGTGATGCGAATGTTGCCGCCGCGACCAGAGAAGGCATTGGCTGAGATATTACTGTTTTCTCGCGGCACTGCCACAATGAAGTTACCGTTAAACGTGATGTTGCCGCCATTGCCGCCTGCTTGAGCCGTTCCAGCATTGGTCGAGATCAGACCCCCGTTCCGTAACAGCAATATATCTTGCACACCGAGATCAATGTTTCCGCCATCGGTACTGGCAGTTGCGGCAGAGATGAGTCCGCGATCGACTTTCACAGAGTTACTCTGAATGTTGATATTGCCAACGGATGCGGTTCTTTGAGGAGCGACGATAGTTCTTCGATCTTCGACAGTGATACTTGCATTGTTTCCCACAGAAAGCGATTCTGCTTCAATACGAATATTGCCAACGCTTCCGGTTGCCGTTGCGGTCGTTTGTTGACTAGAGACCTCTCCCCCGTCCTCAATCATGAGTTGCCTTGTTTTCAGCGTGATATCTCCAGCATTGCCGCTAGCCTCTGTTCTTGCGGTTAAGAGACTGAGAGACCGACCATCTTTTGAGGTTCTACTGATTTGTATCGAGTCCGTGGCTTTCACGGTTAAATTCCCGCCCGCTCCACTACTGCGAGTACCAGATGCTACTTCTGCCCCATCGCGGACGATTAGATTTCTCGTTTCAATGTTTAAATTCCCTGAATTGCCACGACTGTTAGTTCGAGTAAACAAGCCGCTGGGAAGCTGACCATCTGCCGACTCTCCAATGGCTTGCACCGAGTCCGTAGCTTTCACGGTCAAGTTTCCGCCCGCTCCTTCACTGAAGGTAGCAGATCCTACTTGTGCCCCATCGCGAACGATTAGATTTCTCGTTTCAATGCTTAAACTTCCTGCATTGCCACGGCTGCCTCTATTAGCTTGAGCAAACAAGCCGCTGGAAAACCGATTATCTGCCGTCGTTCCGATGAGTTGTATCGAGTCCGTGGCTTTCACGGTTAAATTTCCGCCCGCTCCAGTACCGCGAGTACCCGATCCTACTTGTGCCCCATCGCGGACGATTAGATTTCCCGTTTCAATGCTTAAATTCCCTGCATTGCCACGACTGTTAGCTTGAGTAAACAAGCCGCTAGGAGACCGACCATCTGCTCTGATTCCAATAGCTTGCACCGAGTCCGTGGCTTTCACGGTTAAATTCCCGCCTGCTCCTTCACCAAAGGTTCCAGATGATACTTGTGCCCCATCGCGGACGATTAGATTTCTCGTTTCAATGCTTAAATCCCCTGCATTGCCACGACTGCCACTGTTAGCCTGAGCAAACAAGCCGCTGGAAAACTGGTTATCTGCCGTCGTTCCGATGAGTTGTATCGAGTCCGTGGCTTTCACCATCAAATTTCCACCTGCTCCTTCACCCAAGGTACGAGCTGATACTGTTGAGTTAGTCAGAAAAAGCGATCGTGCATCAATCACGATGTCACCACCATTCGCGATCCCGCTGTCAGCAACCGAATTCTCAATGACTGATCCTTGAAGCGTGACGTTTTCCGCTGCTTGAATGGTGATCTTGCCAGCTTGTGCTTGTGCAGATCCTAAACCTTCTCCGATTCCGGCTTGAAGACGACTGCCTGCGGTTAATTCTAGATTTCGAGCGGCGATCGCAATCTCACCCCCTCCACCCGCAGTCACATCGACCAAAGCAGCATTCGTCAGCAATACATCGGCTCGTGCAATGGAATCGGGAAAACTCGAACTACCATCGGAATTCAATCCCACGGTTCCTGCTGCTGAAATGCCGCCTAACGTGACCCGTCCTCCAGGTGCTAATAATTGCCCACCGTCGATCGCAACATTGCCACCTGTCAGGTTTAAGGTTTGACCATTCGGAACTTGTAAAATTGCGCCTTGCGGTTCCTGCGGAGTTGCGCTTCGCGCTAATCGTACTTCCCCCGCACGACTGCCATACTGCAACCCACTTGGCACACCGATCGCCAGCAATGGCGGAGCTTGAGGAGACGTTGCACTAAACTCAAATCCATTCGCAAACGTGAAACTCTCTGCTGTACTCGCTAGAAATGATCCGCCCAGTTCTAATCGAGCATTTGTACCCAATAGAATTCCGTTTGGATTGATTAAAAATAGATTGGCAGTTCCATTTGCACGAATTAATCCGTCAATATTAGAAAGATTATTTCCAGTAACGCGAGTAATGATGTTTGTGATAGTCGGAGCATTGTTAAAAGAAGCGCTGCCACCTGTGGGAATTGAGAACTGTTGAAAGCTATGAAATAAGTTGTTTCCTCGGATTGCGCCGCCATCGATTTGAGTATCAAGATCGCCGGAGACTTGCGATCTCGAAGAGATATCTGTTACCACAGATCGCTCTCCCACAGGCAAGGTCTGATCGGGCACAACTTGAGCCACAGAGCGATTAGCGCAAAGCGCAACTCCGCAGGAACCGCTCCATCCAACTATGGTCATTAGCCCTAAGACCAGCATCCAAAACCGAACCATAGTGCATCCTCAATGATGTGCTTTAACGGGACTCTTTACGCTGGCTGGATAGCGCGGTTGCTTCGCAGTTGCGCTCTGTGCTAATCGCGAACTCATGTTCTACCTGTGGTGATTTAAGCAGATTCGATCGGGATTGGCAACGCGGACAATATTTACAACTCTAAATTATTTTTAATGAGTTTGAATATGAGGTTTTGTATGAGGTTTATAGATTTCAAAATTGCGACGGAAACGCCAAGATGATAAGCAGGCAAAAGCGTGAAAGCAAATCACAATAGCTTTCGTTCAACGCTACTGAAACCATAAACCTAACAGAAGAAATCCTATCATGACATAACCTAAACTCAGCGCACAAACTTAGTCGTCCTTAAAAACTCTATGCTCGAAAGTAGAACGTTTAAGTCTTAACTCTCGATTGTAAAGTAAACCCCTTGTATGAATGTCGGGCGAATAAATTCGCGGCTATACAAACGAAGTTTACTTCTGCGAACTAGCCGAGAAAAACTGATCGATTAGCGTGCGAGTGAAAAATCTGCACTTTGTTTGATTTTGATAGCGCTTCACACTGACAAATTGAACATTACAAATCACCCAGGAGAAAGTATGACAACTCAAACACCCACAACCAGAGTTTTGGACTATGTTGCTCAACCCAACGGCTACACCTGTCAATCTGCCTGTGTTGCTAGAATTATCGGGACAGAGGACGTTATGGGAGTTCGGGTAGCACTCGAAGCGATCGGCAACCCAGGTTCGCCCAGCACAATGGGACAATATCTTCAATCCAAGATTCGTGAGTATCATTTCAACGACAACGCTAGCATTCTCGATATGCGAGAGGCGCTGAGTCAAGGGTATCAGTTGATCACTCATGGCTGGTTTACTTCTGAGTCCGGGCATGTCATCGGTCTTGAAGGTGTTGAACCCGATCCAACAAAACTCAGCTACAAATTTATCACTGACGATCCTTGGTATGAATTTGATTTTCCGTCGGGTACATTCACACAAAATAGCGGCAAGAACGTTCGATATTCATCTTATGGAATCTATGCCTACTGTGTTGCAAGTGACAGCTATGAGGCTGCAAGGAAGATTTATGCAAGGGGAGAGCTTGATTCTGCGAGAAAGGGAGCATGGCTGCACCTGTGTAAGAACTAGCGATTTGGTGGAAAGATACGAGTCAAGCCGGATCTGCCAGCATTGATGAACATGAGGGCAACGCTTACTTTGTCTGTCGCTATGTCAGTCCGGGAAACATTTTTGGACAATTACAGCGTTTGCTCGAAGGCAATCAGCGATTCGTTGACGAAGCGTGCCAAAAACCGCAGCGATCGTAATCGCGCCTCCAAGAAGCAGCGATCGCTCAATATCCGTTTGCCTACAGAAGATGCGGTGATTGCAAACATTCAATATCAGGCACAGAAGCTCGCGGAGAGTTCAACGATTTTGGCTGACTTGATTCAGATATGCAAGCTCAAAATTGTGGGCGGTCAGTATGATTTGCGAACTGGAAAGTTCACGATCGTGACCTAACGAAAGATTACTCCATCAAGAGCAAAAGCAAGTGCAACAGCAGCAATTCCGCCGCTCTCCTCAGACTTATCTTGCTCAACTAGAGCAGAAATTACTTGAGCTAGCTTTGACACAGGCTGAGTTAGCTAAAGCTCACCGAAGAGGTAAACAATGTTTCAGAAGAAAACTCCTTCCATCAAAATTGGCATGATGCTGTTTCCAAATCTTAGCGAGTTAGAGTTTATGGCTCCCTACGGAATCTTTTCGCATATGCCAAATACTCAGATTTACCGAGTTGCCCCAACGCTTGAGCCAATCTACTCTGACACCGGGTTTCCGCTAATTCCAAATACATCCTTTGAAAAAGTGCCTGAGTTAGATGTATTGTTTGTTCCGGGCGGTTTGGGTGTGACTGCCAAACTAGAAGATGCAGAATTTCTCCAATTTTTGCAGCGACAGGGCGAACGCGCTCGTTACGTCACTTCAATTTGTAGCGGAGCGCTGCTACTCGCGGCAGCTACCTTACTGCGGGGGCATCGTGCTACTACTGACTGGTCTTCCCTGGCGCTGCTAGCAATGTTTGGTGCGGAGCCTGTTGCAGACCGAATCGTGGTGGATTGTAATCGCATTACCGCAAGCAGTCTGACAGATGGACTTGCCTTGGGAAGCGCGATCGCACAAGAACTATTGGGAGATGCGATCGCACAAGAAACTCAGTTGCGACTCGGCTATAATCCAACTTTGTTCACCGACAGCTTTCCAGAATCACTGCCTTCGGAGATCTTTGCTAAAGTTCGGGATGAGCAGCAGACGCTATCGACGGCGCGATTACAGATTGTTCGGCGCATCACTTCTACCGTGTAAGAATCTCCGCTTTTGCAGCAAATTGTTTGGGAGGCTATCGATGGATACTCGATTCAACCTGACTTCTCAACCGAAGCAAGTACCGACTGGTCACATGGAACCATTGTATATCAACTCGAATTGCTGTACTTTGCAGGATACAGTGCAACAGTTAACGATCGACACTCAAGCAGATACGCCTTTCATTGTCTGGCTGCTTGAACGTCCTCGTAACAAATCAGCAGGTTTTAGAGACTTTATGTGATTTACATCTATTGTTAGACTGGAGATTAGCTTTGAGTACCCCCTGCAAACAGGGAAGCCTCGTTAATTTAGCAAGTAGATACCATATACTGAGGGAAAAAGTCATGACTGAAACAGTTGCATCTTCGGATTTTGAAACGGTAGAAACTCTTCAGAATCTGAGAATTGAGGTCATAGCAAGCGGTCTGGATGGCCCACGGAAGTTAAGCTTTGGCTCAGATGGGGCGCTTTACATTGCCGAAGCAGGTCGGGGAGGGACGGGTGCAAGCATTCCATCCCCTAGTATACCGGGCGCGGTGCTATCCTATGGCGCAACAGGCGCGATTATTCGCATTCAAGATGGGGTTGTTGAACGGGTCGTAACCGGATTGCCATCGCTGGCATTACCCGATGGTGGAGATGCAACAGGGGTAAACGATGTTGCCTTTGATGCGGCTGGAAATGCCTATGCGCTCCTTGGTTTTGCCAGCAATCCTGCCAATCGAGACAGTATCGTGCAAGTGCCTGATTTTGCTCAGTTGATTGCGATCGACAATTTCGATGGCGGTTCGTCCTGGACTCGGTTAATCGATTTTGGCGCGTATGAACTCAACAACAATCCCGACGGGCAAGACATCAACACAAACCCCTATGATTTGCTGGTTCAGGATAATACGGTCTATGTGATTGACGCAGGCGGAAATAACCTACTGAGTCAACGGGCCTTTAGCAATCAATTAGAACTAGAAACGGTCTTTCCAAGCCGAAGCGCGATCGATCCATTCACAGGTCAAACCGTGGTGCAGCAATCTGTTCCGACTGCGATTAAGGTTGGTTCCGATGGCGCTTTTTATGTGGGTGAACTCACCGGATACCCGTTGCAAGCAGGAGCCGCACAAGTTTACCGACTCAATGCAGCAGGACAGCCAGAAATCTACGCAAGTGGATTCACCAACATTGTTGATCTGGCTTTTGATCAAGCAGGTGGCTTGTATGTGTTGGAGTACGATGCAGATGGTCTTTTGACAGGCAGTGATTCAGGTGCTTTAGTTTATCTCTCTCCGGATGGCAAAACGCGCACCACAGCCACCGACGCGCTTTTGAATCCAACGGGCTTAGAAATTGGCTCTGACGGTGACATTTACATCTCAAACAAAGGCTTTGTCGCGGGACAGGGCGAGGTGCTACGGTTGAGTCAAGCGGAACCGTTTAACCCTTGTCCCATCTATGACCAGGTAAAACGCTACACCACAACCATTGCAGCCGATGGTGATCAAGCAGATGTCTACTATCCAATCCTACCGAACGCGACTGCGGATCAACTACCGATCGCGCTCATGCTCCAAGGTGCTTTGATCGATAAAGCAGACTACTCTAACTATGCCCAAGAAGTCGCAAGCTATGGATTTGTGGTAGTGGTTCCGAACAATGAGCGAAGCATTACCGCACCCAATGGACAAACGGTGACAGGGCTGTTAGCAGATCAACAGCAAGTGAATGATGTCTTGGCTCAGATGAAACTAGAAGATACAGATGCTCACTCACCGATTTTTGAAATTGTAGACACCAGCAAACTCGGACTGTTAGGACACTCATTTGGAGGATTTGCGGGACTTGCGGCCATTCAAAATATTAATAGTCCACTGGTCTCTTCCGGTAACTATACTCGACCACCTGAACTCAAAGCGGGTATCTTTTATGGCACCAATTTTCAGACTGCGGAAAATAGCGGTGTGTTTCCGCCCATTGATAATCAAGGAATTCCAGTCGGACTGATTGCAGGAACACTGGATGGTGTGTCTGATTTAGGTGAAACTGCTTCTACTTATGTCAAAATTCAAGACCCGTCGAAAGCATTGATTACTGTTGAAGGCGCGAATCACTACGGCATTACCAATCAAGATAGCGATCGCGATCCCAGTCGTCCCACGCTCGATCAAGCGACAGCAAGCGGAGCGATCGGACGGTGGAGCGGATTGTTTTTGCGATCGCAACTCCTCGGCGATCAAGGTGCGTTTAACTATGTCTACAAAACAGGAGGCGACCTCGATCCAACCGTGAATGTCACCTCCAGACTCCCAAAATCTTGAATTGATGTGGGGAACTAACGGATAAATTGCTGATGCCATTGTTGAGCAATTTGATCCCAGCCCAATGAAGCTTTAAGCGCGAATGCATTCTGCCTTAAAGCTTCTTGTTTTTCAGGATTTTTTAGCAGGTCTATGACAGCTTCAATGAACTTACGATCGGTTTCCTCATCGCCAGCACATCCTTTAATTTTGATTCCAGATTGTACTGTTTCATCTAGAGCAGCAAGATCGGTCACAATAGGGACACAACCACAAGCTTGGGCTTTGATAGCGCTGATGCAAAAAACTTCTGGTGTGTGGCAAGGGTAAACATAGATTCCAGATTTTAACAATTCCTCGATTAGCTGCTGATGTCCAACTCTGCCATGTTCATAAACATTTTTCTGTTGCATTAGAGGCAAGAGTTCTTGTTTCTGTGTTTTTAACTTCGGAATCTTCTCAGCCATTGGAGACTTCGCTAAAGCGTCAATTAATTGCCATCCATAGAAAAGGTGCAGTTCGGCATCAGGCACTTCTTGAAGAACATCGCTCCATCGTCTTAATAAATGTTCTATACCCCGCATATAGTCACTGATATAAATGAGTCTTCTCGGGTTTCTGTCAATCGAATTAATGTTAAAGTCCTGAATGTTAATTCCATTTTTGGTTAAAAACATTTTTTCTCTAGGAATCCACTCAGGGAACATGGATGCATGAGCATTTGACAACACAAAAAGTTTATCAAAGCTTGCTAAAAAAGCTTCACGTTGAGCCTCTTCTACTGGGGGAAATAATTGAGGATTATCATGCATCCATACAGCAATTTTTCTAGCTTTAACGTTCATTTGCATCGGCTGTGTCCAAGCGCGATGGAAGATTAAAACATTAAAGTTATCTTGAGGATTGAATTTATCAACAGACTGATAAACGACACTCGCATATTCCCCTTCCATATCATTACATCGATTAAAAACAGTCACCTCGTATCCCAACTTAGCTAATTCTTGGCTTAAGTAGATTACAGCTTCTTCACTGCCTGCAATTCCTCTATTTACGGATAGAGGAGACCAGTCTTCTATATGAAA